>JAFGWT010000362.1 GCA_016937015.1 Deltaproteobacteria bacterium
GAACAGATTTCCCGATATGTAACGACGGTTGTCCGACGATCGGCAGGCCCACTCCCACTCGGCTTCAGTGCACAGTCGCTTCCCGGCGGATTCGCAATGCTGCTGCGCCTCCATCTGCGACACTCCGGTGAGGGGCGGCATGGCGGGATCGTTGGGCCACGGCAGCACATCCATCTGTAAAGCCGTCATCTTTGTGGGGATATGATCATTCTCAGCGAACTGTTCCCTCAGCACATCATCCACCGCGCTGCCCCGTAAAAACGTTCCATCGGGAATATCGACCATGGCGCCCGCCTGAGGTGGTGGAAACACCGGTGCCTCAAGCGTCTCCACTTCGGGGGCCGCCTCGGGGGGCCGAATGCCCCGATCCACGGTATTTTTATTTTCGGTTTCCGCCGAACTGGCTTCATCGGATTTACCGGACCGTGTGCCCGGTACGTTCGCGGCAACGGATCTGCCATCGCCTTTTTTTTGAGACCCGGCCTTTGACAACGACCTGTCGCTCTGCGCGTCGCGCTGTTGACAGGCGGGTATCAGAATCAAGACAGACAGAAAAATCGCAACGTACCTCATGAACACCCCTATAGCAGGAATATACCGTTCTTCTCAATAATTAATAGAAAGTCATTGACATGCTGCAGCACGCAACGCGATGGTGAATCCCATGACTGAGTCCACAATCCAACCCTCACCGGAATCCAGCGTCCCTGAGAACGGGAACTGCTGGATAGAACTGTCTAAACGGGCGCTTGACAACAATATCGCCATGTTCAGAAAGCTGCTCTCCCCCACTCAGAAGCTGATGTGCGTGGTGAAATCCAACGCCTATGGGCATGGCATGGTCCCCATCGCCAAAGGGGTTATCGGCAGCGGCGCCGACTGGCTGGGGGTGTTCAGCGTCGAGGAAGGGGTGCAACTGCGACTGGCTGGAATTGAGGCGCCTGTACTTGTCCTGGGGCCATCGTTTGGCATCCAGGTCACACTGGCAGCGAAATACTGCCTCGACATCACCATCGCGTCCCTGACCGGGCTGAACGAATATCTGTCTGCGTTGCCCAGAGCCACTGTACCGGTGCACCTGAAGCTGGAAACCGGCACCCATCGTCAGGGGATTATGTATGACGAAATCGACGACATTGCCAGACGCATTCTGGATACCCAAATTCCCGTTGTCGGTGCATACACCCATTATGCCGACATCGAAGACACCACCGAACACGCATTTGCAGCAGGGCAGCGCGCCCAGTTCGAAATATCTATTTCCAGATTAAAGGCGCTGGGAGTTCCCATCGCCATGCCGCACACCGCCTGCACCGCCGCGGCAATCCTGTTTCCCAACACCTATTTTGAGATGGTGCGCGTTGGCATTGGCACCTACGGCCTCTGGCCATCGAAGGCAACCAACGTATCGGCCCAAAATCTGGGACGCGCCCCACTGCAACTGATGCCTGTCATGAACTGGAAAACGCGCATCGCTCAAATTAAAACCGTGAAATCCGGTGACTTTGTGGGGTACGGCCGCACATTCCGCACCACCCGGGACACCCGGATTGCCATACTGCCCGTGGGGTATGCAGACGGCTATCCCAGGAGTTTTTCCAATGCCGCCAATACGCTTGTTCGCGGCATGCGTGCCCGAGTGGTTGGCCGCGTGTGCATGAACCTGACAATGATTGATGTGACCGATATTCCCAATGCAACCGAAGGGGACGCGGTTACCCTGCTGGGGGCCGACGGCGACGAAACAGTCACAGCCGAACAGCTGGCGGCCTGCGCCGGCACTATCAATTACGAGATCGTCACCCGCGCCGCCCCGGGTGCACCGAGACGTCTTTTGGACTAAACCCATTCAATCTCCAGTTGACCTTGTTGCGCCTCATCGTCCTACCCAAACATCTGGCTTTCAGTGCAGACTGTTCGGTCAACTGAACATTGTTTCGGTCTAAGCCCTTTCCCGTTTCCCTCCCCTGTTGCACCTATAGTTCCGTACACGCAACATACCAGAATTAAACGAAGGCATTGCATCATGACCCATAAAGTCCATTTATGTTCCATGGCCGACTTTATCATATCCGCATTGGTAATTTTGGGCATCTGGGGGTGCTCGACATCCGATACCCTTTACCGTCAGGATACGGAATTCCTTTGGGCATCGGATACAGACACAGACGCCGGCCAGCCTAACGATAGCGGCACAACACCCCCAACCACAGACGATAAGGCGACCGGAGACACCGCTTCAACCACCGACTCAGAGTCGGCTGCAGACGCAGATACGGCATCCGCGCCTGCCGATGACCTCCCAACGGACCCTGACACCATGTTGTCAGGGTCCGACACCACGACAGACAGCACAGACACCGCGCAGAATGACAGCGGCGAAGCACCTGCCGATTCAGACACTGTCTGGCCGGAATTCAGTGTCGCTCCCCTGTTTCGTCAAAACGACAATCCCCACGTGCCTCAGGCGGGCATCCTCGACATATCAACCAATATCACCGCAGATATCAGCATTAACGTATCGGGGAGTGATGGGGAGGAATGGCAGTTAAGCCGCATTGCCGATACCCAGTTGCGGGTCCCCGTGATTGGGCTTAAACCTCAGACCGAATACGCAGTGACTGTTACAGCGACGGCAAACGGCCACACCATTGAAGCGGATGCCGGCACATGGGCCACACCCCCTCTGCCGGATGATTTTCCACCGCTCCATATTGCCATCAGCGAGCCTGCGCAGATGGAGCCGGGCATGATTCAGTTCAACGTGTGGAACGGTACCCGCAGCAGTGATAAACCGCTGGTGATTGTGGATAATGACGGAGTGGTCCGGTGGTATTACACGGGAGTGGGGGTGTACGACGACCACCGTCGGCTGGAAAACGGTCACGTCATTTTTACGCCTGATGAGTGTGTCATCCATGAAGTGGATGCCCTTGGCAACACGGTTGAGAGCTGGTACGCGATCAACCATCCCGGAGACTGCGATGTGCCTGATGGCAGCATTCCAGTCGACGCGGAGTCGTTTCATCACGCCATGACTGTCCTTGAAAACGGCAACCTGCTGGCCCTTTCCACGGAACTGCGCGACGCCGAAAATTTTCCCACCAGCGAGGACGACGCGGCAGCGCCCACCCGAACAACCCGAGTGATGGCGTCAGTGATTGTCGAATTCACCCCGGCCGGCCAGATTGTTAAAAAAATCCCGCTATTCGATTTGCTCGACCCCACCCGCATCGGACGGGGGGTTCTGTCGGCATCGTGGGGCCTGTTGAGTAAATATGAGGACGACGATGTGACCACCGAAGACTGGGACCACAGCAACGCGCTGGAATATGACGCCGCCGCAGATGCCTATCTGGTTTCGGTCAGACACCAGGACGCGATAATTAAAATAAATCGAGAGACCGAAACCCTCGAATGGATTCTCGGCACCCCTGCCAACTGGAGAAGTCCCTGGCGTGAAAAGCTCTTCACACCGGACGACACAGTTGAATGGTTCTTTCACCAGCATGCGGTCGTCCTCACGCCTCTGGGGATTGGCATGTATGACAACGGTAACTTCCGTGCCCCGGCCTATGAACCCACCCGCACTCAATACAGCCGTGCCGTGCTTTTTTCGATAGATGAGGAGGCGATGACGGTATCGCAAATATGGGACTATGGCTCAGAGAGCGGCGAAAATCATTTTTATTCCAGCGCCATGGGCAACGCGATTTGGCAGCCCCAAAGCGGAAATGTACTGATTTGCAACGGCTGGATGGGTGACCGAAATGGCACAACCGCCCAGATCCTCGAAATCACCGAGGACGGGGAGCGCGTGTTTGAATTGACCGCCATGCAGCAAGGCGGCAGCAGCAGCTATGCCATTCACCGGGCCCGACGCATCGCGGACATCCGACTTTGAACTTGCCTCTGTGAGCTAAAAATCAGAGGTGGGCACCCTGGAATCCACGTGCTTGAAAAACTCTTCCATGACAGCATCATCATCACCAAGATTGTAACTGACCACATATCGCAGATGGGTGAGAGACTCGAAGGGAATACCGTCGAGATTAAATTGAATCGCGGTTCCGGCATCGGTGATACGCATCACCTGGCCATTGACCTTAATTTCCAAATCCGGATTGCCATCCACCAGAAATATCTCTGTTTCCACCTCGGTGCCCTCCGGCAGAGTGCCGTCGCACTCAAGGAGCATTCCCGCAAGACTGATGTTTCGGATTTCCCCTTCCATTTCACCGGTTCCGTCCTTTTTACGAACCTGCGCCACCGTACGAAATGGAACTCTTGAAAAACGCCTTTTATTTTCCACGGAATCTCCTTTGGGTGCGGTTTTGTTGTACAAAGTCATTATAGCACTGGTACAGGTTGCCACAAGCACCCTAAAAAGTGTAATTCCATAAGGGTGAAGGACGGATTAATGACTGACCACCCAATTGATGCATCAATCTATCAGATATTGAAAGCCCGACTACTGGCAGTCGCACCTCGAAACGATACGGCCTGCACCCCGGCTGCAGTGCTCATTCCCATCATTCTTAAAAATAACGCGCCGCACGTAATTTTCACCAGACGGTCCATGACAGTGGCCACCCACAAGGGTCAGGTTTCCTTCCCCGGCGGGATGATGGAACCCTCCGACGCCAGCGCGGTCGACACCGCACTCAGAGAAGCGTTTGAGGAGATAGGACTGCCTGCTGCCAACGTTACAGCTGTGGGCTACCTGGATGGCTTGCGCACGATTACCGATTTCTGGATTACGCCTGTGGTTGGCATCGTACACACACCGTTCGAATACCGACCCGAGGAAGCTGAAGTGGCCGAGGTATTTGACGTGCCTCTTACCATGCTTCAGCAATTGGACCGCTGGCAAATTGGCGAGCGGAATTACAATGGCATCAATTACAGAGATTATCGCTTTCCCTGGAACGGCCACACCATCTGGGGGGCCACCGGCAAACTCACCTTTGCGCTGATTGAACGAATGGGACAGTCAGCGCCAGATTGAGGCGCCTTTTCGAACCGCCATAATCAGGCCCAACAGTATTACAAAGCAACAAATGCCTTCGACTGCCCCCGAAAGCCGAAGCATCCGGGGCGCCGCATCGGCCCAAAGGATTTTCCACGACAGGGCAACCGCCGATTCCAACGCCACGGTTATGCCAAACACTTTCGCCGCCAGACTGCGATGCATTGCGAGGCCATACACCCCAAACAGAAAAAAAAGTCCAATAAGCACCAGCGTCGCCATGGATGACTGTGGGGGCTGCCCCAAAATCGGGTCAATCTCCGGAAACAGAAAAAACCGCAGGCTGGTGAGGCCGTAAATCAGAAAAGACACCCCCAGAAAAACAAGCATGATGACTTCCTGCCTGCGCGGGCTGACTGTATTTTTAGTTCGCCTGAAAAACAAGACACCTCCCAGGATCGACAGACAGGAACAGGGGTCAGTCGGACAGATCTTCCTGAAGATCGTGCAGGGATTCCCTCGATTCGAGTTCAAGCGGCTGTTCCGCCACGCCAATGACCAGCAGCAACACTCCCAGAAGTGACATGGCCAGCTGATACACTGTAAACGGCTGAAGTCCGGCCAGAAATATCAGCGCCAGTCCCGCACCTGCTTCCCGCTCCCCTTTTAAACGCGGCCGATACCGGGTGCCCATCATCAAAAACAAAGTGGTGTACCCCAAAAAAAACACGGACACGGCGGTCATCACCGGCGCCAGAGGCCAGGCCATTTTCAGCCCGATGGTGCGATAGAAGACACGCATCACATATTGACCGGCGTCGACCAGGTCACCTTCTCCGGTCAATTGCTGAATCAGTGTGACCAGCGCCAGAACCGCTGCTGCCGCAGCAGTTGAAGAAATAAGCGCAGGCCAATGAGGGCGTCGCAACGCCGCCAGCAACGCCTCCGGGGTACCCGCAACGAACAGCAGAAAGGCGCCGATAGGCAGCAGCAGCATAAAGAACTGCGCCACCTCAAACGCATCGAGTAAAAATGCGCCCCACCTGTCGAGTCGATTCACATTGAAAAAATCGAGGGTAAGCCACTTGGCAGTCCCCACAAGCATTACAATGGCCACTACGCCAAAAAACCGTTTCATGCCAAATGACACCGGACGGATGATGCTCAGGACACAGAGCAGCAGAACGGTAAATTCAACGGTCACCAGTGATGCCATCAGCAACCAGTTGGACAACGGTGTCCAGACCGACCAGAACACCGAAAGCAAAAACAGCGGTGAGACAAAAATGAGCACCCCGCGCCACCAGATACCCGAAATGTCTGGATGGTTGACAATGCGTGCCATCGCCCAGAAAAGCAGAATGGCCGACAATACCCCCACAAGCAGCATGGCGAAAATGGAGCAGTTGGCAATGCCCGCCCGAACGCCGGTAGTACCCACCCCCACATAGAACCCCATGTTGCCCAAAAATCGATACAGCACCAGCTCAATCACCGCGACCGCCATTAAAACAAACAGCGCCGCATCCAGATTGAAATTAAATCTTTTAAGTGTGGATTTACCCGAATTGTTCACAGGCCGTACTGCCTCCAGTCGGCGATGAATCGCAACAGTTTTTTCAGATTCACAACCAGCATAATCGGCACGGCGATATACACGAACAGAATCCATGGATTGTCAGTGGGCTTTTCGTCATCAAGCAGCACATACATGGCAGGCGCAAATGCCTTTTCGAATGCCGTCACCCGCGCTTCAAGCGCAGGCAAACCCGCCTTATCAATCAATGCGCCAAGTTCGGCTTTTACTTTGGGATAATTGCTCAAATCCCAGGGATAAAATTCCTGCTGGGCATACTGGCCACTCAGTTGACGCAACCTGTCGACCGCCTCCCCCAGACTCGCCTCGCTGTCAATTTTCTGCGACGTCTGCCTGAGCGCATCAAACCGGGCAACCAGTCTCAGCTCCGGAAGCCCACTGGTACCTGCCAGCTGCTTTTCCGTTTCGCGTTTCTGTTTCTGCTGTTCAACCAGCGCACGATATCTGGATTTCAATGACGTCTTTGCGGTTGGGGTCACATCAGCAAGCATTTTCTGCAAATCTTCAAAAGACTTGAAAACATGGTCCGCGCGAAGGGGTTTAGGCAAAAACCCCACAATATCGGTGCTCTTTGCCCACGCATCCAGTTTGGGGGCTTCCCCGGGCGACAGTATTATCAGTTTTCGTCCCACTTCCGCCACTCGCTCAACCGCGCCATTCAACTGTGCATCAATCGCCGCGAGCACTGGATCAGTCAGCTGTGCGTCGCCAGATACCGCATCCGCCACCGCATCATTTGCCGCCGTATCATTTGTCACGGCCTCAGATGCCGCAGTATCATTTGTCGCACTGTGGTCGACACCGCTGCCCACAGAATCCGTATCCTGAGCATTCTGGACGGTCCCGCTGTCTGCCACCGGCGACTCGTCCGAATCCGCGGACACTTTTTTATCCGATTCCACTGTTGCTTTGGGACGCAGTTTCATGGCTGCCAGCCGCGCGCTCAAATCCCGCACGCGAGCCAGCAGGACCGCTCCGGATTCCGTACCATCCAGCTGCCAGTCCTTCAAGCGCTCAGACGACTCATCCACCCGCCGCAGTTTTTCCTGTTCTTCACGCACCAGTTCCACGAATTCCGCCAACTCGGCGCTGACATCCACCAGCGGTCCCAATGCCAGCTTCTCCCGTTCCAGTTTTTCAATCTCGGCGCGCACAGCGTCAAGCGCACTCTGTGTCTCCAGCAGCTTACGCTTCAACGGCGCCGTGAGAGATGCCATTTTTTCAATGGGGGTGCGAAGGCGTATTTCAAGGGCATCCAGCAAATAACCAAACAGCTCTTTTTTCAAATTGAAGGCGTCTGCCTTCCTGTCATCGGTCACCTCGAGCATTGCCACCCGGTCAAACATCTCTTCGATGGAGACCAAATCTGCCAGCACGGCGATATTCCCGGTGGCAGTCAGCGCCTTCTCATTCATGGCCAGTTCATTTGTCAGGTCCGCGGATGGCCGCCGTTGCAGTTCAGATTTGAGTTTGCCGATTTTTTCCTCAATTTCCTCACGGGTAAAAAAAGCGGTCTGATCACAGACCTCAATGGGATAGTTATCAACACAGGTAAAGATGGGACGGCATTCATCCAGATTGGCTTTGCCGATACAGAATTTGCACTGACTGGTACTGTGAAGCTTCAGGCAATCGTAAAATGGCCAGAACTTATTGTAGTTTTCGGAGAGATCCGTGCGACGTTTCAGACGACCGGCGAAGGACGACGGGGGTTTCAGCGCGTCACTGACCTGTTTGATATCGGGATTGCTGGTATGCCACTGCACCAGCAGATTGGGATTCCCGCTAACTGGCGCCATCTTTCGATATATATCCCCGGAAAACCACTTGGTCCCGGTACTGAACGTCACCGTTCGATTGACCAGGGGCACACCTTCCAGACTCACATAGCTATCGGAAGTCAGCTGTTGACTCTCAAGGTCCGCAGCTTCACCCAGTGACACCGGATCGGCAAACCCTTTGAGGAAATACTTTAGCTCAGGCCAGAACAGAACCATCAGTACAAATGAAAATCCGATGATGATCAGTATAAAAATGGCATGCTGCAGGCTGGGAGGCGGCGGCGCCAGCGCCAGCAGTTCCTCATCCACGGACTCATCATGGCTTGCGGAATTCGCAAAATTTACCAAGTCATCATCCGCCTGGGTGATTTCACTTTTCTGGGATTTTATATCGTTCTTTGTATCGTTCATTGTGTTTTTAACCATTCAACTTCGTGCTCAATTTAATCAAATTGAACTCCGTATATCACTTTCTTATAGTGCTTGTCCAACCCTGGCGGCCATGCTACACCCCGGGCATGTTAAAAACGGTTATTTGGCTCATTTCAATAATTATCATTTGCGGCTGTGAAACAAAAATTCCCGACAGAAGCACGCCCGAGGGTGCCTTCAGTCGCCTTTCGCGATGCATCGACGCCGCAAGCACCGAATGCCTCTTTTGGGAATTGGACAATGAAACCCGATGGACAGTTTCATCCATCCACAAAATTTTAAAGGAAACCAGGCAAACCGTTGAAAAATCCTATCCGGCAGATGCCACCCTGCGCAGTTCCGTCTATGGAAAATGGCAGCAGGAAGCACTGGCGCAGACTGACGTGGCGATGTTTGACACATTGTGCAAAAAGCACAACTGCCTCAAATTGCTCGCCCGCGGATTTGGTGCGATTACAGCTCGGCAGATAAAAAACAATACTGCCGAAATTCATACAGTGCGCGATGCCGCATTCGAACTGCGAAAAAGCAAGGGGCAATGGGGGATTGTGCTGCTTCAGGATGTGCTGGAAGGCGAAAAAATTCGTCTTTCCGATTCTTTAAAACAGGTCAGGCGAAACGCCAACGAATACGAACAGCAACGACTGGCAACTGGTAAGACCAAATAGTCGAAAGGATTTAAGGATGGCTTGCGATTTACAGACTGTGGGGAAAAAACTGGGCCCGGTAACATTGGAGTATAACTGGAAAGACGTGGCACTGTACGCCATCAGTCTGGGGGCCGGCAGGGATGATTTGGGATATCTGCTCGATCCCGCTCCCAAAGTGCTCCCCACCTACGGCGTTATCCCCACATTTGATCCGGTTTTTGATCTGCTCAAAGCCACCGGGGGCGATTTGGTCACCCTGCTGCACAGTTCTCAGCGCACCGAAATCATCAAACCGTTCCCCCATGAGGGAAAAATGACAACCGAAGCGGTCATCCGCGGTATTTACGACATGAAAATCGGCGCCGCCGTTGTGATTGACACTCAAACATCCGTTGATGGCGAGCCGACCGCAAAAACCATATGGACCCTTTTACTTAGAGGCGAAGGCGGCTTTGGCGGCGAAAGGCCCCCGGCGCGTCTGAAAACCAAAGCCCCGGCGGACCAGGCGCCAGACTTTTCAGTGGAAGTGCCCACCTCGGGTAGCCAGGCATTGCTGTACCGACTCAACGGCGATATCAATCCAATTCACGCCGACCCCAAAGTGGCACAGGCCGCCGGATTTGACCGTCCCATCCTTCATGGCCTCTGCACATACGGCATCGCGGGGCGGGTGGCGCTTAAGGAAATGGCCGGTGATGATCCAGCGCGATTCAAAGCGCTTGAATGCCTCTTTGCCAAACCGGTGATGCCGGGTGATACACTTGTGGTCGAAGGTTACAAAATCGCAGCCGGTCAGGCCGCGCTTACCGTGACAGTCAAGGAAACAGGCGTCAGGGCGATTGCCAACTGTCTGTTTGAATACGCGGAATAATTCACATGCGGCTATTCTTAAACACAAACAGAAACAGAAACACCAACAGACGACCCGGGATGCAAATGGCTCAGACAGCCCTGGGGAAAACCGGATTCGGCAGACCATTTGCCACAACGCTCCTCGCCATCGCCCTTGCGGGATGTGCAGGCGCCAAACCGACCAGCAAAAATGGCACTGACGCTCCCGCAGCCGTAAAAAAGCACACGGAAATGACCCTGTACATGCTGGCCACCTGCCCCCACTGTGCCAGGGCACTGCGTCATGCCATTTTGCCGCTATATCAGGAAATGAAAGGCGCCCTGACCCTCAACGTGGAATATCTTGGCACCGTCAATGAAAACGGATTACCGGATTTGGGGCACGGCGAAAGGGAAGTTGAATCCGCCAAAATTGAACTGTGCGCCGCCAACGTGGCCAGCGAGGCTGCGTGGTTCGAATTCATGGGATGTCTGTATGAGGATACGCTTTGGGAAGATATTCCCGCCAACTGGAAAAAATGCGCCAAAGCCGTGAACATTCCCGTTGCTGACATTGCGCACTGCGCTGACAAAGGTGGCGGCGAGGCCGCATTAATGCGGTCCATTGCCACATCTGCGGCAGAAGGTATTCAGGCGGCGCCCACACTTGTGGTTGACGCAAAGGAGTACGTCGGGCCGATAGATAGAGCCTCGCTGCTGACACATATCTGTTACTTCGCAGGCAAACCGTCCACCCGTCCTGCCATGTGCAATGACGTCGACGAACCCAAAGCCCTCCACGCCATCGTTCTAAACGACATGCGCTGCGGCGACAAATGCGATATTGCCCGGGAAGTCGAGTTCATTCAGGCCCTCTTCCCGGCAATGGAAATGGTCGAACTGGATTACAGCGAACCCGATGGCAAAAAACTGTACGACCAAATACGCGCTGAAGTGGGCGATGGCACAGTGCCGGTGTTGTACATTCAGGAAACCATGGACGACCTGGGGCATGCGGCCATCCCCCTCGCCCAATACATGGTTGAATTCGAAAACGGATTCCTGCTGCCCATGGGCGAAGGCATCGATCCCACCCGGGAAATCTGCAGCAACAACGCCGATGACGACGGAAATGGACAGGTGGACTGCGAAGATGCGGCATGCGCCGGCACACTGCAATGCAGACCGGAAATCAAAAATCGGATGGATTTGTTCATTATGAGTCAGTGTCCGTTCGCCGCCATGGTCATCCCTGCAGCGGACCACGTGGTGAAGCACCTGACCGCCAACGGATCAAGCGCCACGTTTCGGTTTCAGTTTATTGGCGACGTGGAGAATGGCACCCTCTACAGCATGCACGGCGAAAGCGAGGTCAACGAGGATCTGCGCATGGCCTGCGTCCAGGAACTCTATCCCGAAAACCATGCGTTCATGAGTTACCTGCTGTGCCGGGCGGGCAATTATCGCAGCGATGACTGGCAAAAATGTCTCTCCGAAAATATGGTGGAGGCCGATGTTCAAAAATGTGCCGGCAGCGCGCAAGGGTACGATCTGATGACAAAAAGCTTCAACATGGCCAAAGACGTTGAGATGCAGGCAAGCCCCTCCTGGCTCCTCAACAACCACACCGAAATGAATGCGCGCACCGCCACCGACATCTTTGATGCGTACTGTGCCGCCAACGATGACCCCGCCTGTGAAGTCGATATCAAACCACTGCTGATTGACAAAAAGCTGCCCGATGTTCAGCAGTGTGGTGAATAGCGTGCACTGAACGTTCACCCAATATTTCGACACTGCTTAAAAATTTTCATCCGAGTGCCTGTAAAAAAACTTTTGTCGGTAATGCACCCCATTTTTTAATGTTCTTTACAAACCAGGATGATATGGCTCAAGGACAGGAAATTCTGTCGTTTGGAGAACATCAGGACCAATTCACCTGGGTGATTTTCCAAACCGCAGGAACGACTATCTTTACTCGAATTTCTGTATTCGCGAATTGGGCACTTATTCTGGAAATCCATTCGCAGGAGGGACACTTATGAAAAGAAAATCAATTGGCACAAGGTTTCAACAGACAGTTTTAAAAATCGTGTCACTGGCCATGGGAATACTCCCGCTGCTCTTCAGTGGCTGTATTGCATCTGAAAAGGAGGAACCCTGTTCCAGCGGTCAATTCAGATGCAATGACAACGATATTCTGCAACGCTGCGCCGAGAAGGAATGGCAGGACTACACGAACTGTCCTGCCATTAACCAAATCTGCGCTGTCATCGACGCCACACCGCAATGTATTGTCCAAACGCCAATTTTAACCGGAACCGATCGGGATACCGACACCACCGTCACGCCATCTTCGGACATGTCCACCGACCGAAGCTCAGACAGCGATACCGAACACCCCGTTGACACCGATACATTGCAGAGCACCGAGCCGGACACGGTCAGCGACATCGGCATTCCGCCGGACACCGACCATCCAACGGACTCCTGGTCCGACACCTCGGCAGACAGAGATACCAGCGCCGCGTCATGCGAACGGCCCATTCGACTGGGCGTGCTTGGCAATGGCGCCAGCACCGCCAATGGCGCGAACATCGCGTCGTTTTTTGACTGGCTGTCCCAAAAGAGCAATGTGCAAATTTCGTTTATGACCGTTCGCACCACCCTGGATGCCGAAGTGCTCGCCAACTACGACGTTCTGTTTCTCCTGCTGCAATCGGATTCAGCAGACATCGGATGGTGGCACTACGATGCAACGGAAATCGCTGCAGTCACGCAATGGCTTACAGACGGCGGCGGTATCATTACGACCGCCGGCTACACCCCATCTGTGCAAAAGGAGACCGACGCCATCAACAGTCTGCTGTCCCAGACCGCCGGGCTCACCTACGATGCCGCCAGCGACACATTCAATACATGCAGCGCCCCCGAATGTGTGTGTGTTGAAAATGCGGTTTCCATCGAAAACTGGGATACCAGCCATCCCGTTGCCAGTCATGTCAGCAGAATTGGCGCCCTTCATGGATTTCGCATTTTATCCACCGGCACTGCCCATTTTGTTGCAACGGATGAAAACGGCGACGCCGCCATCGCCGCGGTTGAATCAGGCGCGGGCCGGGTGGTTGCCATTGGCGATGAATGGCCTCTCTTTGCCAACATGTGGATGAACTCCACTGAGCCACAAATGCCTGATGAATATTCGCCCTGCTACAATCAAACCGACGGCAGCATGATCACCGCCGCCAGCTGGTTCCAGCATCCCCAGTTCTGGTACAACGTCATCAACTGGGTATCCCCGGTGGGCACCTGCATGCCCCTGGATGATCCTTCCGTTATGCCGTAGCCCCATACATGGACCAAAGGGGGGGCTGGAACGCGCTCTGAGCGCATCTTTCCAACGAAACTGCCATATGTGTCGTCACGCCTAATGATTCTACACAAGTTTTCGTTGACATGCATCAGTGTGATATAGTCTGGATTCGTCGTTCGCGCGCAGGCGGGAACCCAGC
>JAFGWT010000363.1 GCA_016937015.1 Deltaproteobacteria bacterium
CGCCCGAAGATGGGCCGCAATCAAAAAGCGAATTTCATCAAAAGCGGTTTTGGGAAATGGCAGCCGTCTCGCTATTTTCTCGAACATTCGTGCGCCAATTTCAGGATGACCGATAAAAGTAACCTGCCCGTCGTTCGTAAATTTCCGTGTGGGTACTTTGCCAATATCATGGAGCAGGGCCCCCCATCGCACCACCAGTCGGCTCGGGGTCTGGCGCACCACCTGCAGGGTATGCACCCACACATCCTTGTGCCGAATGCTATCCCCAAATCCCACCAGCGCCGCCACTTCCGGTAACAGATCACCGAGTACCCCCGTTCGTTCCAGCACATCAAATCCTCGGTCCGGCCGTGGACTGACAAGGATTCGGTTGAAAGCAATCAAAGTGGATTCCGGCGTCATTGGGTCATGAAATGCGCCTGTGTGACACGTGGCCGTCGCTGCCTCAAGGGCGCCCACAAACTCCTCTGCTGTCCAATTCCCTGCTAAATTCAAAATATATCGCCCCACCGAATCATATTGCTGACCATCTGGTCCGGTTTCAACAGTTTAATACCGATTCAGTCTGTTGCCGAGGCGCTGGCTGATTTCTGCCAGGCAACCCTGCCAACCGACACTGACCGCAAACTCGCGAGACCATCTATCACAGGGGATACCCGGTGGCAAGGCGGGTAATGCAAGCCGCAGCCACAACATTCAGGCTGGCGAGCAAACGGGTGCGCTTCGCAAATAATTTGGCCAGAAATTGGAATTGACGAGTGATTATTGCATATTATGCTGTATAGTTACTTGAACGTGTAAAACAGGTTTGGTAAAAATTTACACCGTTACAAACAAAATGATGCGCATAGTAATGGTTTTAAGACGCATCCTTTCAGGAGAAGTTAAATGGCTCAACCTCAAATAGTGATGTACGAAGAGGAGTTTAATCAGATTCAAAGTGTCTGTGAAAAGCTGGTGCGCGATGCGAATGCCATCGTTGTTTTTATCGTTGATAAAAACGGTCAGTTAATCGCAACCGCCGGCGAATACGAGAACCTGGATACAACTTCACTGGCTTCTCTGACTGCAGGTAATATCGCTGCCACCGGCGGCATGGCGAAAGTGCTCAAGGAAAACGAATTCGCAACGCAGTTTCACGAGGGTGAACATCAGAATGTTCACATCCAAATCGTAGGCCAGCGGGTGATTCTGGTGGTTATTTTCGACGAACGATCTTCACTTGGGCTGGTGCGACTGCGCGTTCGCAAGGCCAATCAGGCGCTGAATACAATTTTCGAGAAGCTAATCGAAAAGGCAAATGATCCAAACCTATCGTCACCACTGGAAGAAATCACTGACGACGATATTGACAACCTGTTCAACGATTAGAGGTACAATCGAATGTCGTTTATCAACTATTCGTCGCGCGAAATTAATTGTAAAATCGTATACTACGGTCCCGGATTGTGCGGTAAAACCACTAATCTTCAATATGTCTACAATCGCACCAATCCTGATGCCAAGGGAAAGATGATTTCACTTGCGACAGAAACCGAACGCACGCTGTTTTTCGACTTCCTCCCCTTGTCTTTAGGGGAAATCCGCGGGTTTAAAACCCGGTTTCACCTGTATACGGTTCCCGGGCAGGTGTTTTATGACGCATCGCGAAAGCTGATTTTAAAAGGTGTTGATGGTGTGGTTTTCGTTGCTGATTCGCAAATCGAGCGAATGGAAGCAAATATAGAATCGGTGGAAAATCTCAGGGATAATCTGGCAGAGCAGGGGTACGATCTCGACAAACTGCCGTACGTTATTCAGTACAATAAGCGGGACCTGCCCAATGTGGCGGACCTCAACGAGCTCCGGTCAGTCCTCAACACCACCAATGTGCCGGATTTTGAGGCCATTGCCACCAAAGGCAACGGCGTGTTCGATACACTCAAAGCCACAGCCAAACTGGTATTGACTGAATTAAAAAAAGGCGGTTGAAAGTTATCAATCGCGCATTCTGAGTTGATCATTTGGTCAGTCCGGATTACATTCCCTTCACAAAACAACAAACCAAAATTTCCAAGGAGTATATAATGAATTCCATTTTCAAAGCTTCGGTTCTGACAGCATTCTGTTTGTCGATGGCTGCGTGCGGTCCCTCACAGGAGGAATACGACGCGCTGCTTAACAGTTCCAACCAGCTCAAGGAGCAGTTGGCTTCTTCTGAGCAGTCGAACGGCGAGCTGCAAAGCAAACTTTCACAGATGAGCAGCGAAAACAAAAAGATGGCCGAGAAACTGGCGGCACTGGGGCAGAACGTGGAAGCGCTGCTGGGGCAGAAAAGCGAACTTGCCTCTGACCTCGAAGCCACCCGCGCCCGTGAAGCCAAACTGCGTGAAGAGCAGGAAGCTCAGAAAAAGCGTATGGAACAGTACCGCAAGGTTATCAAACAGTTCCAGGAACTGGTCAACTCCGGCAAGCTAAGCATCAAAATCGTGGACGGCCAGATGGTGGTGCAGATGGCATCCAGCATTCTTTTCGAGACCGGACAGGCCAAACTGTCTGAAGAAGGCGAACTGGCGCTGGCAGACCTGGCCAACATTCTGGCCACCATTAAGGACCGTAAATTTCAGGTCGCCGGTCACACGGACAATGTGCCAATCAATTCCAAAAAATTCCCCTCCAACTGGGAACTGTCTACCGCCCGCGCAGTTAACGTTGTGAAGTTTCTGCAGGAAAACGGCGTGGATCCCAAAAATATCTCTGCAGCGGGATACGCGGAGTATCGTCCTTCTGAGTCCAACGACACCAAGGATGGTCAGGCCGCCAACCGCCGCATCGAAATTACGCTGCTGCCCAACCTGAACGAACTCCCCGACCTCTCCGATCTGCAAAAAGATATCCGCAAATAAAGAGTGCCCGTTGAATAACGCACTCATTTCCACCTCTGTCGGTCTTGATATTGGTAGCAACACTGTAAGTTGTACCCAGCTGCATCGCGATGCCCATGGCAAAATTCACATGCAGCACGACAAATCTTTTCCGGTACGACTATCCGAAGGACTCGTTCCAGGCGGTGTGTTAAAGCCCGAGGCCATCGCACGCGCCCTTGACGCAATTGAAAAGATTGCCCGGAAATTTGACTACCGAACCAGTCATTCCAGAGCGGTCGCCACGGCGGTCTTGCGCATGACAAGCACTCCGGACGCATTCACTGGACCGGCCAAAGCGATTCTTGGCACGCCCGTGGAAATTATCGATGCGGCAGAGGAGGCGCGATATACCGCGATTGGCGCGGTCTTCGATTTGCCGGCGCGAGACGATTGGGCCATCCTTGATATAGGTGGTCAATCTACGGAATTGTCCTGTCACGGCGCCGGCGGGGCCTGGGAATCCGTCAGTATGCCCCTCGGCGTTGTGGGTCTGACGGAGCGTTTTTTTAGCAGCGACATGCCGTCCAGGGAGGAACAGGAAGCCGCTCGGGATTCGGTGCGAACGCTGCTTCAGGCACACATGGCCCCGTCATTGACCGGGCAGCTGGTCTGCGTGGGCGGCACACCTACCACACTGAGCAAACTGGTGCACCGCATGGAAAGATGGGACCGGGAAAAAGTCCACGGCAGTCCAGTGTCTCTGGCACAGACTCAAAAATGGCTGGATATTTCATCCGCTGTGGACGTGAAGACCCGTATTGAAAAGTTCGGCATGAAACCTGGCCGCGCCGACATCTTTCCCGCTGGGGTGCTCATTCTGGATGAAATGCTTCAGTACCTGGGCAAGGATTCCTTCACCGTCTCAGCCAACGGTCTGCGGGTTGGTCTGGCCCTGACACTGCTGGATAACTGATCCCCAGCACCTGGCGTTCGGTGAATCGAAACAGTCCTGTATATTCTTTACAAATTTGGAGTTTCAGTCTAAATTTGTAAAGAATATGATTAGACGTGCAATACATAACAAAGCAATTGAACTTGCCACGCAATATCCGGTGGTCACCATCACAGGACCGAGGCAATCGGGCAAGACCACACTGGCAATGGCCTGTTTTCCGAAATATGCATATTATTCCCTGGAAGACCCTGATGTGCGCGAGTATGCGCGAACTGATCCCAGAGGCTTTCTTTCCAGCGCCGAACGACTGATCATTGATGAAATTCAGAAGGTGCCAAACCTCGTGTCGTATATTCAGGGCATTGTGGACAAAACACAGATTGCCGGACAATTTATATTAACTGGCAGTCATCAATTCGAATTAACCAGCATTATCTCTCAGTCGCTGGCTGGTCGCACTTCGCTGATTAAACTGCTGCCTTTTTCAATGTATGAACTGAATGAAAACAAAACTCCCGCCGAACTGATATATCGTGGCTTCTACCCTCGAATTATCGATTGCCAGTTAAATCCCACGGAAGCTCTCGCCTTTTATACCAACACGTATCTGGAGAGAGATTTGCGAGAACTCAGAGAAATAAGAAATCTGACCACATTTGAGCGATTTCTTAAGTTGTGTGCCGCAAACACCGGGCAGATACTCAATAAGAACCGCTTTGCAAATGATATTGGGATGGACAATAAAACCATCGATTCGTGGCTGTCCGTTCTTGAAGCCAGTTTTATAATCAAATTGCTTCCCCCTCATTATCAGAATTTCCGCAAGCGTCTCGTCAAAAGTCCCAAACTGTATTTCTTCGATGTCGGACTCGCAGCTTATCTGCTAGGCATGAAGAATCCATCTCATGTGGATAGCCATCCATTAAAGGGCGCACTATTCGAAAACCTGGTCATAATGGAGAAGTTCAAGCAGAAATACAACAGCGCAGCAACGCCAAATCTTTATTATTTTCGGGACAATACAGGCAATGAGGTTGATTTGCTGGAGGAAGACGGTCCCCGGATATATACGTATGAAATCAAGTTATCAGGCACCCTGGGCGCCGCCATGTTTAAGGGATTGGATTTTTATGGAAAATTAAACCCGAATAACAGTAAATCCATTCTGGTATATGGTGGAAAAGAGAGAACACAGAGATATGGGCATGAATGCGTGCCATTCAATCACTTTCCGTTGTGAAGCCATGCGCTTGCTAACTCGCATGGGCCTGACAACACTGCACCCGTAACGGCACACTCGGAAGCGTTTACGCGGGCACTGTCGCTGTCAGGATGAGGCGGTTCGTCGAACGTTCAATTTTTAGGAGATCACTACTGACAATGCGCCCCGAAAAAACAGCTGTTATCACTGGTGCAACGAGCGATATTGGTATTGCAACAGCCAGAGAATTCGCCAAAGAAGGATACGCATTGCTGCTGGGTATTTCAGAGACATGCGGAAAGCCCAAACGCTTGCGGTGGAGCTCTCCGAAATCAATAGCGCGGTTGCCCCCGAGATATTAAAGGTCGATGTCCGCAACCGTAATGAGGTAAACGCACTGTTTGAGCACGGCCCATGGGTATTTGGTGCGCTTGATGTCCTTATCAATAACGCCGGCGTAAATTCCCCTCGGGCGGGTGGGTACGCCACAGGATGTTGCAGTATGTTCGGTGTTATTATTGGCGAGGCCCAGTACACCACCGGACGGAACTGAATTACAGTCATTCACAGACGACGGCAGCATTAACAACGCGGACAACGCCACAGAATAGACCAGCGACAACTCAGCCATCAGCGGCAATGCCGCGACCCCATTTTTCAGTAACGCAAATCGTTTCATCACATATATCCGTTGTTAAATTGTGATTGCGTCACCCACTCGTCCGTTTCTGGGCGTTGTTGTATAAAAAATGAAAGAAATCAGTCAAGACGCGATTTCATCAACAAAATCCATTTGTCGTGTGCGCTGTATCGGGTATGCTCCCAAAAAAAAATGGCAGAAGGATGTTGAATTTGAAAAAGTCAAAATGCATTTTGGCGGCAGTGCTCATCATCGGACTCGGACTCATCCGGTCCGGGATATCCGCGGCCGCTTCGCCTGAAACCAAAGCGCATGGGCCCCGACTGTTGTCGCTAAGTTATGGAATGGCCGCATTTTTTCCCAAACCCGGGCTGTATTCCCGTCGCGAACTTAATCCATACCCCGCGCTGGATGGTCCGGCGCGGTTTCAAGGCATGATTATGCAGGGGGCACTTGGCAGGCACGTTTTGCTGGCTCTAAAAGGATACGGCAGCCTTAAGGAAAACACCACCCGGACAGGCTACACCAACTGGGGTGGCGGTCTGACAGCCGTGGGCATTGAATTCAGACAGACCTTTTCAGAAATGCTGTTTATTGGCGGCAATGGATGGTTGGGGGGCGGGCGCTTCAATCTCAGTGCGTCGTCACTGCGCAATGATAACAAAATCAACATTTTCACCAATGCTTTCTTTGTTGAATACCAGCTAACCATCGGTGTGGTGTTCCGGCGCAGAATCGTTCTGTCATCGTTTGGCAGTTTTATGCTGCCGCTGCCTGGCAGTACGGTCGTGGACGGAAATATCGCCCTGTCCTCCGCGTTTCCACGAGGCTTATTTGTTGGCGCCGCCCTCGGCTATCAGTTTCGTTTTCTGAACTGATACCGGCGCGGGACACACCGGCCAATGCCAGCATTTTCTTGCATCGTCTCATGTTTTAAAAATTGACCAGCACACAAAATTACTTTAAACCCGCGTGACAAATGGACGACGATCCAGTATCGCTACACTTCGTTTTTTGGGTTTACAGAAGCGATTACAACCAAGGAGTGACACATGACGTTTAAAATAGCAGTTCTTCCAGGAGATGGCATTGGACCCGAAGTCATGGCCGAAGCCATTAAGGTGCTGGATGCAGCCCAGCAGAAATTCGGTTTCTCCCTCGATTACACCCATGCCCACGTGGGCGGCGCCGGTATCGACAATGCGGGAAAAGCGCTTCCGGAAACCACGCTTAAAATCTGTGAAGACAGTGACGCCGTGCTGTTTGGCTCCGTTGGTGGTCCCAAATGGGAGCACCTGCCCCCTGAAGAACAGCCCGAACGCGGTGCCCTGTTGCCCCTTCGCGCCCATTTCAAGCTGTTTGCCAATTTGCGTCCGGCCAAGGTTTTCCCTGCGCTGGCAGCGGCATGTCCCCTGCGGGCGGATATTGTTGGCGATGGATTTGACATTCTGTGTGTACGCGAACTGACAGGCGGCATTTACTTTGGCAAACCCAAGGGCCGCGAGGGGGAGGGCGCGAGCGAAAAAGGGTTTGATACCATGGTCTACACGCGGGGGGAAATCGAGCGTATCGCCAGAGTGGCCTTTGAGGCCGCCATGAAACGCAATAAAAAAGTGACCTCCATTGACAAGGCCAATGTGCTTACCACTATGGTGCTGTGGCGTGAAGTGGTTGAAAAGGTGGCCAAAGAGTATCCCGAAGTCACGCTCGAACATCTGTATATCGACAACGCCACCATGCAGTTGCTGGTTCGCCCCAGCTCATTCGATGTGTTGCTGGCCGGTAACATGTTTGGCGATATTATTTCCGACGAATGCGCCATGCTCACCGGGTCCATGGGGATGCTGTCTTCGGCATCTCTTTCTGAAGGGGCGTTTGGTCTGTATGAACCCGCCGGGGGGTCCGCACCGGACATCGCCGGCAAAGGCATTGCCAATCCCACGGCGCAGATTCTGTCTGCGGCGCTGATGCTGCGTCACAGCCTGGGGCTGGGCGAAGTGGCCGATGCCATCGAGGCAGCCATTGACAAAACCCTCGCCGACGGCATTTTCACCGGCGACATCGCGCCTAAAGGTGCCCAAAAAGTTGGCACTGCCGCTATGGGTGACGCGATTGTAAAGCGCTTGCTGGGATAGGAAGACAGGAAATAAAGGACTGTTCTTATTGCAAAAAAATCCCCCTACCCCCTTCGTGGAAGGGGGAATTGTCTTGCCTCCCCCTTCCACGAAGGGGGCCGGGGGATTTTCGATACGACTTTTTTAACACCTTTTAACAACGGGTAACTCATGCCAGTCAGTGGAAATCTTTCAGGACTTAAACCGAATCAGCTCGATGCACTGGACCGTTTGACTCAGCGCAGGGTGCCCTCATGGCAGGTCATCACCCCCGAACTGGGCAGCCATCTCGCATTGCTCTCACGGGAGCTGGGGCGTCAGATTGGGCTGTTCATCGACCGTCGTGGTCAGGTGACCGATGTGGCAGTGGGGGATGCCAATCGCATCATGCTGCCGGATTTTGGTCGCGTTCGCGGTGGGGAGGGCCGTTTCAGAGGGTTGCGTTTTGTGCATACCCATCTGCGTCAGGAGCCTCTCAGTCGGGATGATATGACCGACCTGACCAAGCTGCGACTCGATATGATGGTGGCCATTGGTGTGGGTCCAGAGGGGGTTCCCGGCGCGGTGTTTCTGGCCCATCTGCTTCCGCCATCCAAAGGCGGCGAGCTGCATCGGACCATCGGCCCCATCAACATGGGCACTCTGCCGGATGATTTTCTGGGACTTATCGAATCCATCGAGGCCGAGTTTTCCAAACAGGTCCGGGGCCGCAAGGTGGATGCCCGGGAGGGTCGCGCGGTGATTGCCCACGTGACCACCAGCAAACAGGGCACCATGGCCGGGCGCCGTTCTCTCGATGAACTGGCCGAGCTGGCCCGTTCGGCCGGGGTGGAAGTGGTGGACCGCATTCTTCAGATTCGACCCAAACCTGACCCCAAATTTGTGGTGGGCGTTGGAAAACTCGAAGACATCATGGTTCGGGCCATGCAAAAGGATGCGGAACTGCTCATCATGGACTGCAATCTGAGTGGCAACCAGAGCCGCGCCATATCGGAAAAAACCGAAATGAAGGTGATTGACCGCACCCAGCTGATTCTGGATATTTTTGCGCAGCGCGCTACCTCAGCGGACGGCAAACTTAAAGTGGAACTGGCCCAGTTAAAGTATCTGCTGCCCAGACTGGGCGCCAAAGACGATGCCCTGTCTCGCCTGACCGGCGGTATCGGTGGTCGTGGTCCTGGTGAAACCAAACTGGAAATCGGACGACGTCGCGCCCGTGAACGAATCGCCCAACTGCAGGCTCGACTTGACAAACTGGGCACAAGCCGGGCGCAGCGCCGACAGCGTCGACAGCGCAATGAGGTGCCAGTGGTCTCGATAGTCGGGTATACCAACGCGGGCAAGTCCACGCTGCTCAATACGATGACCCAATCGAAAGTGTATGCCGAAGACCTGCTCTTCGCCACTCTCGAAACGTCCAGCAGGCGATTGAGGCTGCCGCGGGAACGGGAAATCATCATCACGGATACAGTTGGCTTTATCCGCGATCTGCCCAGGGATTTGGTGGATGCATTTAAAGCCACCCTCGAAGAACTGGAAGACGCCCATCTGTTGCTGCATGTGGTTGACCTGTCGGATCCCATGCGCCGGGAGCAGACGCAGGCGGTGGAAAAAATTCTGATGGATTTGGGTCTTGAAAAAATCCCAAGACTCATTGTTCTCAACAAGGCCGATTTGGTTGATCCCGAAGAGGCGCGAATCGAGGCCGCAGCGCTAAAAGGTGTGCTCACCTGTGCCAGCGACAAACGGTCTCTCGCGGAGCTGCTGACCCGCATTGAAGATCATATCTGGCACCGCACCAAGCCCGAACCGGCGTACTTGTAAAAACGTTTTCGAAACATCACAGTTCCCAGCCCAGCCAAGATCCCCCTGCAGCGTTGTATGTTTAGTTGAATGCGTGCACCGTCTGCAGCATGGATACAGGGGCTGGAACGCGCTCTGAGCGCATCTTTCCAACGAAACTGCCATATATGTCGTCATGCCTAATGATTCTACACAAGTTTTCGTTGACATGCATCAGTGTGATATAGTCTGGATTCGTCGTTCGCGCGCAGGCGGGAACCCAGC
>JAFGWT010000364.1 GCA_016937015.1 Deltaproteobacteria bacterium
CTGTCGCTGTCACTGTCGCTGTCACTGTCGCTGTCACTGTCGCTGTCACTGTCGCTATCGCTGTCCGTATCCGAATCGCTGTCACTGTCACTGTCAGAATCGCTGTCGGAATCGCTGTCTGTATCGCTGTCGCTGTCAGATGCGCCATCGCCACTTTCGCCTTTGTTTCCGGAATCCTTTGAACAACCGGATAGGGTGCCCAAACTGGCGAGTCCCATTAGCAGTGCGAAAATAATGTGTTGGAGGGTTAATCGTTTTAGCTCACTCATAAAATATACTCCCTGTAAAAGGTTACCCTTTCAACAGAAACCCATTGATAATGAACCAATGAAGCACCGAACGTCATCTCCGCGGATGCGGAGTTTCGGTTTGTTCTTTCCGGATTGTCGCTTTCGCGGCAATGACGCTGTCTCGTATTCGTGATGAGGTGCAACTTCAATGCGTTTCTGTCTCGTTATTGTTATAATACATGATCCGTTACCGGGGATCACCAAGCGTGGCGCCCGCACAGGCGCGAATCGGATCTTCAATGCTGTTCACATCGTCGATAGTCATCGCGTACGGAGGCGTGAACGACTGCCCGTTCCCGCTGGTGTTGCCGGATGTGTTTCTGAAAATATTGTTGCGTTGCGTCACGGCGGTGTAGTCGCCATTGTACAAATCTATGGGATTGGCCACGCCGACAAATACATTCGACTCAATCAGCAGGTTGGCCTCTATGCCGGCGCGAATGCATGTTTTGGCATTCACACTGGAAAAAAGATTATTGACCACATGCACCTGCCCAAACCGCAGACGCGGCATCCGCTCAACCACACCGTTATCCCACCAGTTGTAATAAAACGTGGTTCTCAGGTGATCGCGATCTTCGGTTTTCGAATCTGAATTTCCAACAAGGTTGCTGTATTGATGATTCTGAGAACGGGACGAATAGCTGAACCGGGTCCAGGACACCGACACATAATTGGCCAGATTAATAATATCGAAGTTCCCATCCTGCCCATCGGAAATATCGCAGTGATCCACCCACACATTGGTGGACCCCGAAACGTTTAATGCATCCTGACCATCCACATCCACAGACCCCGGGCCGGTAATTTTCATGTTTTGCAGAATAACATTTGATACCCCGCTCAGCGTCACCCACGCATTCAGCTGACTGCCTGGCAACCCGTACAGCGTGGTGTTTGAGCCCACCTTCACCCGATTGCCATCCCCCGTCGAGTTGTCGCCCATGGTGCCCGATACGTAAATAACATACCTGTCGTTACTTCCGGCCACATTCTGCAGTTCCGACAGACTGGTGACCACCACTTCGGCGCCGCCCGCGCCACCGGTGACACCACCGTTCTGCGTTGCCCACCCCTTTAATACCCCAGGCGCGCATCCCGTATCGCCATCGGAATCTGTATCAGTGTCCGTATCGGTATCGGTGTCGGTATCCGTATCGGTGTCAGTGTCCGTATCGGTATCGGTATCCGTATCGGCATCGGTCGTGCCGCCACAGTCTCCCACGGATGCACCCTCCCCGGTCACAGTGAGCGAATCAATATTCGCCAAACCGGTATCACTGTCCGCACTGAGATGTACCAGATGACTCCCCACTGGCAAATGAACAGACGCAGTGGTATCCAGCCAGGTGGTCCATGCCCCCGTCGCCGGGAATTCCACTGTGGCAGAGTCATTGTTGACCGTCACCGTCGCGAATCGTGTGCCCGACTCCAGCGCGTACCGCCACCCCAGCGAGTAATACCCATCAACCGCCACATTCACCCGCCATTCGATGGCAGCGCCAGAGGCGTTCTCACTGTTGGCGTATCCCGTTCCCTGATACCCGGAATGCTCAGTCTCCAATAGACCGTCAACGCCACAGAACCCCTGAGCCTCTTCGATTGTGACCCACACATCGCCGTCAGAATCCGCGTCGGTGTCCGAGTCTGAATCCGTGTCCGTGTCCGTGTCCGTGTCCGTATCGGTGTCGCTGTCGCTGTCAGAATCTGAATCCGAATCGGTGTCTGAATCCGTGTCGCTGTCTGTATCCGAGTCCGCATCACTGTCCGAATCACTGTCGCTGTCAGTGTCAGCATCGCTGTCTGCGTCTGTATCCGAGTCGGCATCTGCATCAGAATCGCCATCGGCGTCGCTGTCTGTATCCGAGTCGGTATCCGTGTCGCTGTCGGCATCGGCGTACTGGTCCGTCTCGGTTTCCTCACCTTTATCGTTACTGGCGGATTGCCCGGTACAGGCCAGCGTAAAACCGGCGAAAAACAGAATCATAGCCAAAGATTTCATTCCTCCTCCTTAAAACAGTGGACGTGTCTTCGGAAGTGTCTTCCGGTTGAAGTGTCGGTCGTTCATTGCAAAGTGCCATTAAAAAATTTAGTCTCATCACAAAAGAACATACATACTGCCGAGGGACTAAAACGATTAACCTACACCATTCCCATGTGCGCGCGACAGAGAAAAACGGGGAAAAACATTGGCAACTCGTTTAGGTTAATATACTTAACTATCTGCCGGACTTTTTAAAGATCGTTGACAAAAGGAGAGTCGCATGTATCGATGGCGGTTAATGTTTAGCTTTGGTTTACTCGCAGGTTGCCTGGCTGGTTGCCTGACTGGTTGCCTGACTGGCTGCAATGACGGCGGCGATGAGGGTGATGTCGGCTGTGACGTGCCCACTTCATTTAAATGGCAGGCCACCCGTCCGCTGATTACACCGCCGGAAGGATCCGTATCCATCAAGGACCCGAGCGTCCTCTTTTACAACGGCAAATGGCACATCTACGCCACCCACTACGCGCAAAATGGGGGATACAGCATGGTGTATCTCAATTTCGCCGACTGGGCACAGGCCGACGCGGCAGAAAAAATTCCGGTATCCACCAATCCCAACTTAAAAGGATACAAATGTGCGCCGCAGCTGTTCTATTTTTCACCCCAGGATCTCTGGTATCTCGTCTATCAAACCCAGGAACCGGCGTATTCGACCACCAAAGACCCAACCGATGTGAGTTCGTGGTCCAAAGCCACCCGTTTTATGCCCATGCCCGACATCATCGAAAACAGCGAGTACGGCGGGATTGATTACTGGATTATCTGCGACGAGTCTTATTGCTACATGTTTTTCTCGGCCGATAACGGTGTGCTCTATCGGGCGCGCACCCCCAAATCGGAATTTCCAAACGGATTTGAGGGCACCACGGAAATCGTGATGCAGCAGGGACAGTATGAACTGTATGAGGCCTGCAACGTGTACAAAATGGCAGGCACCGGCAAATATTTACTCACAGTCGAAGCCATCGGGCTCAACGGCCGGTTTTTCAGATCGTGGACGGCAGACCGACTTGATGGTGAATGGACCCCGCTCCAGGATACCCTTTCGGCGCCATTCGCGTCCATTAACAACGTTACCGGGGCGGAATGGTCGAACGACGGCATCAGCCATGGGGAAATGCTGCGCACCAATCCAGATGAGACGATGACCATCAATACCTGTGACATGAAGTTTCTGTTTCAGGGGCGCACCGCGGCAGGTAAGGAATACAACCTGCATGAGTACAGTCTGGGGGTGCTCATTGATGACCGCCCCAGGACAGAGGACGCCGGCCAGTAATTCCGGCACGTCTTTGGTATGGTCGCTTTTTGGGACGAGCCCCGCCATTCGCCTTTTCCTCCGCTTTTGAATCACCGGCTTTCGAATCCCCGCCTGTAAAAAATGGCTGCGGTTGGTTCTCGTTTTTTTTCTTTCCGGAATTGACCTTCATGAAGCGACGCATTCACAGATTTTTGCACAATTTTTTGAAACGAGGTTGTTTATGAAAAATTTTCAGTGGCTGATAATTGGATTTGGGCTTTTGGGCGTTATGGCATCTCAGGTTTCACATGCGCTGGTCCTTTTGGAGCCGCCGCGAACAGTATCCTGTGAGAGCGAACTGGGAATCTGCACTGGCGCGATATATTCAGACACAGACGACACTGTTTATTACACCTGCGAATGTTATGACGGGGACTATTTCAAAAATTACTACAGCCCGGCGGTCAAAATGGTTGACCTGCCCAATCTGTCTGACGATGCGTTGCAAACGGATTGTGAACAGGTACTCGCCGATTGCAACGACGTGCCGTACAAAGCGGAAATTGAAATAACAGATGGTTCAAACGGCCTCGATGTATTCTGTCAGAATAACTTTGGCACATGTGACTGGCACATTCCCGCAGCCAAAACAGACTTTTATTCTGCAGAATGCATTTGTGCGGATTCAGATAACGGCACAGAAAGCTTTGGTACCGAACTGGCGCCGGACGATGATGATTTATTCGCTGTGCGGGAGCTCTCGTTCCATTGCACGATGTTGCTGAATGATTGTGAGCTCTTCAGTGACAGGTCGCAAAATGGCGAGGATACAGAAGACGGTGCGAACGACGGCGACACGGCGGGGTACATCGATGGCGATGTGGATATGGATACCGACGAAAATTCCGATGAATCAGATGATACGGACAAAGCCGATGACGACACAGACGATGCGGACGAAGCGGATTCAACAGGGGACGACGGGGAGATGGATGATGATGATGATGATGATGATGACGACGACGACGATGACGACGATGACGACACACAAAATGACGCCGGCGACTCAGCGGACGATGAATCGACCACCGTCAGTGAATCCGGAAATTCGGGCACCTGCGCTGTTGGGCTCAGCGTTGGCGTCATCAACGTATCTCTCTGGCAGCTGTTAAGATTGTTTTGAAAATTTGATTTTCAGGGTCTCGCTCTACACAGCATTGCTTACGCTATCCAGAGAAAAACGGTGCAACCGGGGAAACAAACCGAGTTGAAACGCAGCGCCAAAGGCAAATCCGGATTTCCACTGGCGTCCCAATTCCAAAGCGGATTCCATGCCAGCCCCTTGATACCGCCCAATTTCTTTCAACGCGTCTCCAGAACTCCAATCTTCTTCATAGCGAAATCTGCCAAAGGCCCCGGACAGGCCAAAACGAAAATACCGGGAATTTTCGATAGCATTCTTCGTCGTTGCAGAATCGTCGGACTGTTTTGCAGACTCGGTTGAATGTTGGTTTTGTTTTTTGCGCGGC
>JAFGWT010000365.1 GCA_016937015.1 Deltaproteobacteria bacterium
CCACCTTTCCCCCCAACGGTCCCGCTTCCCGAACAGTTGTCGTGGATGGTGACGTCGCGAAGCAGCGGGTTTCCCCCCTCGATAAAAATGCCGCCGCCGTCGTTGTCATCGACATCGCTGAAAGTGGAATTGCCGCGAATGACCGAATCATCTATGAGTGCGGTGCTGTTTTGCAGATAAATCCCGCCCCCTTTTGCCGCATTGTTCCTGGAGATTATTCCCGATTCGAAAGTCAGCGTTGAGCCATTGACAAACATGGCGCCGCCGCGGCCGGTTGCTTCTTCGGGCCCAACGCTTGTGTCGTTGCCAGCCAGATACGCGTTGCTCACAACTGGGTTGCCACCGTCAATGTACACTCCGGCGCCATCATTTTCCAAAGCCGTCAAAAAGGTTTTATTGTCGGTTATGGTGCAGCCATCGATGTCCGCATTTGAATCCAGAAGATACAATCCCCCCCCTTTTGCAGCGAGGTTGTCTCTGAATGTGCAGTTTTCAAGCAGCGGGGTGCCGCCTTCGATAAAAATTCCACCGCCGTTTCCGGCTGACCCTTCTGCGGTACCCGAACCGGTGGTGTTTCCAATGAACTGGCAATCCGAAATATGGGGCGAGCCATTGCGGATGTACATGCCGCCACCATGGCTGCCATCCGCGCCATCAATGGTGTGGTTGTATGCAAAAATGCAGTTTTCGATAGTTGGTGACGACTCAGAAATGAACATGGCTGGCCCTTTGAGGCCGAGGTTTTTTGTGAACGTGCAGTTTCTGATTGTTGGGGACGCCTGAAATGCGTACAGGCCGCCACCGCTGCCGCTACCGCCGGAAATGGTGAATCCGTCTATTAACGCATTGTTTGCACCAAGTACAACGCGATACACGTTGTCTTCGAAGTTGAGAATGCCATCGTCATTTTCCCCAAGATCACCGCTCAGGGTGGTGCGTGTGGCATCGCTGAGTTCCCGTTCGGCCAGTGACGTTTCGGTGCCATTGAATCCGCCGTAGAGCGCAACACCACTGATGAGCTCAAATGTGGCATTTCTTACCGCACCGCTTTGCCCAAATCGTGAGGTGTCCGGCAGATAGACCCCCTGTGCCACCCATATTTCGAAACCATCGGTACATTGCCCCGATACTTTAGTCGCCGCGTCCAGTCCATCCTGAATGGATTCGTATGCGGACACCCAGCTGAGTCCGTCTTTCAAAGGGGACACTGCTGCCAAATCAACGTATCGCCTGCAGCTGTCCGGTGAATTGCTTTCAGTCTCGGAATCGGCGCTGTCCGTAGCAATTTCACTGGTATCCACGCTGTCTGAATCGGCGCTGTCAGTTTCTGTTTCGATGGATGTGTCACTTTCAGACACACTGTCACTATCGGTGGTGTCGATCACCGTATCGACCAGTGTGGCGGTATCCGGGATCGTTGGGGTATCGGTTGTGATGATGCTGTCCGAATCAGCGGCGGTTTCGGTTGCGGTATCGAACGAAGCGGTGGCCGAATCCGAATCAGAATCCGCTTCTGATTTTTTCCCGTTATCGGCACAGGCAGAAATGACCAGACATGACAAAAGGAGAATCCACAGATGTCGCTGCCCGTCGAACCGGATTTTTGTTGTTCGAATCATCATGCTACTCCCCCTGAAATTCGTACGCACCCATATCCACGATGGTACCTTCCACGCTGCCATGGCCGTCTATGGTTCGTGGATTTCCGTCAAAGTCTTCGTCGGCAAAAACGTAATTGTTGTTGCCGGCATTAACACAGTTGGAAAATGGCTTGAGGTGCAAATCCAACTGCCCCGGCGCCCGATTTGCAAAGTCCGGGTCCACATCAATGTTATTGTTGTAGGTGCAAAGAGCCTGCTCCTCCGCACTGTCGCAGAGCCCCTGAACGTTGCTGCTCTGAACTTCGAATCCGATGAAGATCTGCTTCTGAGTGTCTCCGTCTTTGCCCCATAAGATACTGTTTTCAACCTTCGCACTCGCATCGTCGTTGTAAATGCCACTGCCAATAAAGAAAGAGCTGTTACCGTGGAAAGTACTATGCACCACATGGGCGGTCGCACCGGCGTAATTGGCCATGCCGCCCCCTGCATATGCGGTGTTCTCAACGAAAATGCATGTATTGACGTTGGCGCTGGTCGCGTTGGTGTAAATGGCGCCGCCATGAAATTCAGCCCAATTGCTCTCAAACCAGGAGCTGTACACATCAAGTGACGCATCTTCAACGTTGGAAATGGCGCCGCCATACATTGCGTGGTTATGAAGAAATTTTACCCGCTGCAAGGCAATGGTGCCAGTTTGACTCGAAATCGCGCCGCCATACCCGTCTGGCCCGTCGCCATTCGCGTTGCCGTATTCGATAATCACACCGTTGATTAGCACGTTTCCTTCTGGACTGACCACGTGATAAGAATTATCAGCTAAGTCGCCTTTCGCTCCCAAATCGCCGCTCAGTATGGTGGCATATTCACGCTGCCAGTTCCATTGCGCTCTTGTCACAACAGGTTCCAGCGCGTCTGTTTGTGTATCTGCTGCGGTATCCGGCACTGTTTCAGAGTCTGTATCGGTGGCAGTGTCCGGCGCGGTATCGGTTGCTGTGTCAGGTTCTGTATCCGGGGCGGTATCTTCCCACGGATACACCGTATGAAATCCGCCGTAGATAGCGCCTTTGTGCGGAATTTGAAAAGTGGCGTCACGGGGATTTGCTGCCGCAGCTGGATAGTAAATGCCGTCTGCGATTAAAATATGGTATCCTTCGGACACGTTGTTCAGTGCCTGTGAAAGTGAGGTAAAGGCATTGCCCCAGGAGCTGCCGTCGTTCAGTCCCTGGGCGCTTTTGTCCACGAACACAAATGCCGCTTCATCTGCGCCAATATCCACATTGGCACCGACAATGCGCGCATTACCGTCGGCATCTGTCATTGCTGTATCCGCAATCTCCGCCAAATCACTGTTGCCCTCGTCGATGCAGCAGTGTGAATCAAAAAACAAATGATAGTCGCCATTTTTCGCATCGACAAACACCGGTGCCGTCGCCCTGTTGCCCGCGAAGTTTGGCATCTGATAATTTTCGATAATATCATCCTGCAGCACGCTGTGGCTGATGGCTGTTGCTGACCCTTCAAAGTCGAACACCGAAAGGCCATCGGTGGCGATATTGTCCCAGATGATACTGTTGGCAATCCGTGCATGGGAATCGTTGGCGCTGTGCATGCAACTGCCTTCGACCTCACTGCGGTTACCCACCATGGTGCTGTTCACTATGGCAGGGGACGAAAGACTGTTGGCAATCGCCGCACCCGCCGGTGCCTGATTTTGAGTCAATACTGTATTGATGATGGCTGGAGAGGAGTCACTGTTAAAAATGCCGCCGCCCGATGACACAGCGCTGTTCCCGGTGATTTCGCAGTTTAATATGGTGACTGCCGACTGGGTAATGTTGGCAATACCGCCACCGCCCGCTCCGGTCTCCGCTTCGGCGGCTGTCGCGCCGATTTGATTATCGGCCACATGACAACCATCAAACAGTGCCTCAGACTGGGTATTGAAAACACCGCCGCCGAAAAATCGAGCGACGTTGTCAGTGATGGTACAGTTCCTGACAATCGGTGATGCAGACACATTGGCCATGGCGCCGCCACTGCCTTCAACCGATGCATTGCCATTAAACAGAAGCGCGGACAAAGTGGGGAACGACAGGGCATTAAACATCCCTCCGCCATCAAGGGTCGATGAATTTTTGATGAACTGACAGCGCACAACGTTAAGCTGATCGTCACCTGTCTCGTTGGCCATTCCGCCGCCGTATTCTTCAGCAATATTTTCGTGGAACTCACAGTCTGAAATAGCCGGGCCAACCCCTGTGCCGTTGTACACGCCGCCACCTTTGGAAGAGGCGGTATTTCCCTCGAAGCGCGTTCGTCGAATGGCAAACCCGGCATTGTTTTTTGTATTGATGCTGTAAATGCCGCCCCCGTTGGTCGCCCGGTTCTGACTGAACGCGCAGCCATCGATAATGGGGCCCGAGTTGGCACTGTTGTACATGCCGCCCCCGTTTTGGATGGCGCGATTCCCCATAAAGGTACAGTTGAATATTTCGGGCGATGCCTTGGGATTGTACATTCCTGCGCCAGATGCCTCTCCCGTCCCTGTGCCATTGGCAAATCCGTGTGTGATGTAAAACCCGTCCAGTCTGGACGCTGTGACGCCGGTCACCACATGGTAACTGTTGTCATTCATGTCTCCGGCAATCTGAATGTCGCCACTGAGAATGGTGTGGTATTTGTGTGGCACCCGTGCCGACAGGGCGCTGCCATCTTCATCGGGATTGAATCCCCCATACACATGCACAAACGGTTTGAGCAGAAATGTTGCTGTTCTGGGATCTTCCAGACCGTCAACAGATGGCAGATAGATGCCTCTGGCAACCCAGACCTCGCAAAAGGATTCGCTGCCCTCTGACGCGGCAATGGATGCGGCATCAATTGCGGACTGAACATCTGAAAACGCAGACGTCCAGCTGAGCCCGTCCCCACCGGTTTTATTTATGTCCACATATCGAATGCAGCTGTGAATATCCGGTTGGGTATCTGACTGAGAATCAGAGTCCGTGTCGGTTTGCGTGTCCTCTTTGATCTCCGAGTCCGAATCGGTCTCCACATGCGAATCGGTGGCGGTGGACGTCAAGGAATCGGTCGTCACTGATTCTGTTTCCGGAGATGTATCCACGCCAGTCGCTGAATCGATCAGTGTGTCAGAAGCGGTATCCCCTGTGCTATCGGTTGCCGTGTCCGTGTCCTTTTCCCATGAGGACGCACTCTCTGTATCGGTGTCGCCAGAACTGTTTTTGGAATTGCTGCATCCGGTACCACACATCACCATTGCCCCAATGAGCAGCCCTCGAACAATGCTTGATTTATTTGTATTCTTATTCATCTGTTTGCTCATTTCTCCGATATGGGGTCCCGGTTCATGGACAGATAGACGCGAATATCGTCGAACATCACGAGCCTTGAGGCATCGGATTCCAGGCTTACTTTTACCAGCGCTGTGGCCGCATCCAGGGGAATATCCTGCTTCAGGGTTGTCCATTCGTTGCCGGTCGACGCCTGCCAATTGTCAGTTCCGACAGTAACTGGTGTGGCCGCGATTTCAGTTGAGTCATTATCGTATTGCTTGACCGTCATTCTGGCAGAGTGGCTGCCACAGGTGGCGAACGACCCCTCAAAGCGGATGTATTTCAATTTCTGCGTTTCGCCGATATGGTAGGAAATGCTGTCTTCTCTGCCGGTTGAAAGGACCACAGCGCCGGTGACTTCGGTCATGGCGAGAGATTTGTCCTTCAATGAGAGAATCTGGCTTTTATCTTCGCATGTCAACGAATCGCGACTGATGGGCTTGCCGATGTCCTTTGCATTTGCAGTGCATCTGGGATCCACGCACGCGCCTTCCAGGTCTCCGTATCCACCGGCACCGGCCCCCATCAGATTCATGGTTCTCTGACAGGACTGATTTTCTTCATCGTAATAAAACTTGAGACTCGAGCTGGAACCGCATGTGCTGCAACCTGTTGCCTCCGATACCCACAAATCCAGACACGTCTTGCAGTCTGCGGCGAAGTCCCAGAATCCAAAATCCAGGTTGCCGCTCTCCAGCGCGGTTGCATCGATGTCGTTGCGGTGTCGATGAATACATACCGCACAGTCTTTTTCGGGATCCCAGTGTCCTCCCAGACCGATGTCATCAGGGCACGTTCCGCAATCATCTCCCCTGTCGAGCCATCGGTTTTTACAGGTTAAACACGAGTTATCCACATCCCAGTTGCCAATGCAGCCCGTGCAGTCTTCACCCGTCCAATGCCCGAATACGTTGTCATCGTAACACTGCTCACAGTTTGCGTATTCATCCAGTTTTCCAAGGCATGACGTGCATCCGGTCGCTTCATCCCACCCTGGAGAGCAACTTGTGCATTCACTCGCATCATCCCAGCCCGGCAAACACTCTCTGCATTCGGTGGCCACGTCCCAGTTGCCCAGACAGGTTTCACAGCCGGTTGACAGATCCCAGCGAGGCAGACAGACCTGACATCCGGGATACTGGTAGTTACCGTGGCATCCGCAAATCGCGCGGCCATAATTCTCATAGTCGGTGGCACATGCGGCTTCGCCTTCGCAGTTTGCAAGGCCTGGCCATGGCGTCAGCTCCGCGCATTCATTAATACAGCCCCGTGTGTAGTCGTTCCTTTTCGCATAATGATGGTATCGGGCGACGCCCAGTGCGACATCACCGCTTTGGGCGGTTTCGAGAGGTTTGCACTCAAACGATACCGTTGATGGATTGTATGTTTCGCTTTCGTACTGTACCAGACCTTCCGGTGCTTCAGCCTCGCTCAGGGCACACCGGCTCAGCGAAAATCCCGATAGTGCAGCGGCTTTCAGCTGATGGGGGGCTTCCACCGAATTCGATGACAGGCTATTGCCAATTGCCTGAATACATTTGAACTGACTATGGTGGAACATTTGGGCATCATACCCGGTGACGGCCCAGGCGAAATCCATGCCTATCTGAGGCTGTGCGGCGTCGTACATCGAGTCGATTCGGCGCTGACAGGCGCGCCAGTAGTTGTGTTCGGTATCGTCCCAAATATTAAGTGGGACCTGTTCAAATGGGGAGGATGAAGACGTGCGTTTGCGTTCTGCAATGTGATATTCTCCCGTTTTTGAGCCATCCGAGGCATCCTGATACCACCCCGTGTGTAATTCGATGAAATAGGCGTAGGGGGCATACTGGGCAAAATCATCATCCAGGTCCTCATGTCCCGACCATTCTTCCATGTCCGGCACTCTATTGGCATTGTAGTCGGCAATGGAATTAACGCACGCCTTGGTTAGACTGTTGAGCGCACTGGCCCAAAATCGCTGACCGCCATATTCCGGGGCGTCCTTGTCTTTTTGCAGCAAAAAATCTTCATCGCGGTTGCTTGCTTCGTAGAGCGTAAATGGCGGCACATCAACCACGGTGGCTGCAGCGGACGCATCGTCCGGGTGGAACACCACGCGACTCACCTTGCGCAGATGGCAGTTGGCGGCTGATTTGAGTCCCTCGTCAGAGCCCTCTTCAAACTGCCTGGCCACTACGGTCACCCACCCATCCATATCCACATCGCACGGTACCGCCTTTAACTCGGACATTGAGTAAAAGTAACCTGGCAATGTGTTGCAAATACATTGCCCACTGGCGCTGGTCAGCGGATTGACGCCGTTTTCGCCTGCGCCATTGCACATCATCCATGAACAGTCCACGCATTTCATGGCGACTGGATTGAACGATTCGCCGCTTGTACACTGTTCAACAGCCTGCGTATCCGCATGGATTCCTGAATCACCGGTTTCGGCATCCTCAACTGTGTCATCAGATTCGCCCGAATCCAACGATGCGTCAGAAGACTGGCGGTGCGTCTCTGTGCCTTCCATGGTGTCGCTGTCTGTGCTGTCTGTCGCCGTACCTGTGTCTGCAGAGCTGTCAACCGTAACGTTGTTATTGCCTTCCACATCGTCATCACATGAGACACAAAAGACGACGCAACAGGCGATACAGATTAAAGGCACCTGCCTCAATGTGGCGGCAATACCGGCATAACTGGTTATTTTACTTTTCATTCCAAAGTGTCCTTTGCACTCGCCGTCATCCACGGAAAGTGTATGGGGTTCAAATCAAATCAAATCAGTTCGGAAGCGCTGTGAAATCGGTGTAGTAAATGTACAGCCGAATATCAGTGATGGATTTGAGATCAATGTCCCGGTTGACCGCTTCATCCACCCCGTTGAGAACCAGTTCCCACTCCGAGTTGGCATAGGGGCGATCATACAGACGATCGTTGCGATAGACGGTGTGGTAAATGCTGTCATGATCAATTGCCTTTTCGCCGTTAAAGAATGTATCCACCACAGCGATTTTTTCGGGAAAAATATAGTACTGCTTTTCGCCTTCAACGTTGCGAACTGTGCCGGTGCCACGCTGGGTCAAATAAATGCGTCCCACTTCATCGCCCACATTTTCCCCTTGAATTTCAGCTTCGATATAAAAAATCTTGTGATTGCGCGTGAGGGGAGACAGTTCATTGAGCCTGGTGCTGAAGGGAATGCGAATGTATCCATTTCCGTCCACATGTTCGGGGGAGAGCAGTTGCTGCGTAAACAGACTGGCCCGCTCCGCTTCACTGAGCGCAGTCCCCGAGGAATCGCCGCTTAGTCTATCCACCTCAAAAATGTCGTCTTTCAGCGATACAATGGACAGGCGTGTGTCCGGATTGCCAAAGCTTTCCTCAAATTCGTAAAACGCCGAATCGAGGTCCATCAGATAATTTTCCAGATTGTAGTCTCCGGCCGATACCATTCGTACAAAAAACAAATCAATAAGATGCGCATAAGACGTACTGGTGTAGTACTCGTACACCTTGGTGAGTTTGTAGGCTTCCTTGAGCGCATTCTGGAAAGCTTTGTCGGCATTGATAATGGCGTCGTTTTTGTAAATGCGCACATTGGGATCGTTTCGCGCCGCCTCAATATTGATGGCATACTGCTCTGCCTCAGTCAGCTCAGCGCGGAGCCGGGATGCAGTGTTTCGCATTTTTCCCACTTCTGAAATGGCGATTTCGAGGTTTTCGCCTGCAATGGCGATGTCATAGTCAAGCTCCAGCAGTTCAAGCGCCATTGTTTTAAATGCCGCAGCGGATTCGATTCTGAACTGATTGCACTGGGAGACGGCTTCAATACCAATCTTACTGGCTTCAAGTGTGCCAATCAGTGGCGTCAACACCATTTTGGCAGCTGCCCATCCAATCGTTACGCCATTTGACACCGCGGACACGGCGGCTTTGGAGGTCATGGCAATCGCGGCCTGTGGGCAACTGACCGCCAGACCGACCGAGCATTTAATGTCGCCAGTGATTTTCATGCCATCGTCCTTCACCTCTTTAACCGTCTCTATGATCGTGTCACCAGCAAAGATGACTGATTCAAGCGACATCTTCGCCATCTCGGTGGTAAACATGATTGCAGCGGTGGCAGTTGTGTCTGCACACATCTCAAGCATCTTTGTTTTTTCAATGTCGATTGCCGTCAGGATGTTTTCCCGATGCTGCAAAAGCTTGTCGACTTCCAGAGTGGACACCTTCACGTTTTTCATGGCTTCGAGCAGTGCACCATTGCCCATCATGCCGCATGGGTCCTGAAGCTTGCGCGATTTTTCGTGCAGGTAGGCATACTCGGAAATGGCCGGATACACACCGCCATCGTCCCCCTCAAACGTGCCGCAGATTTCTGCCAAATCGTTTTCATAATTTTTGCGAATACTTGACAGCTCCGCCTGAAATGACACTGAATCCACTTCGTAGTCGCGTTTGTTGGCAATGGCAATATCCTCTTTTGCGGCCGCAAATTCCAGCTTGGCCATCGCCGAATCCCTGAGTTTGTCAAACGCGTTGATGTTTCCTTCGGCGTAGTCGCCTTCATCCACGGCGGGAAATGGAATGTAGTCCGGTGCAAATCCAAAGTAGTTCACGTCGTTGGTGATGGTGTCCATAATATCGCGCAACTCCAGCATGGATGACCGATATCTCATTTGGGCCATGGCGATGATTTGCTGAATCTGTGCCAGCTGGGATGACCGGGTAATGGCGGTGACTTCGCGCATCACACTGGTAATCAGAACCGACTCCAGATAGCTCGATGTGTAGGCGCGTTCAATGACGCGGCGCGCCAGTTCCGGTTGATTGAAATTCTGGTACCGTTTGGTGATTTCCGCATAGGCGCGGGATTTCTGGGTGGAGGCGCGGATGAGTCGGTCAAAATACGATGTGACCGTTTCGGCGGTAATAAAACTTTTGGCCCCGTCGTTTCGCATGGACTGGTACATGGCGGGCATGAGTGAATAAAACCGGTCCAGTGCCAACTGATAATACTGAACCGCCTGGTACAGATTGTACAGTTCATAGCCTGCAGCGCCGGAAAGGTTAATTCCGCCTTCCTCAAACGCCTCGCCATCGAATGCGGCTTTTCCCTGGCCTGCCAGGTCAAATCTGGAGGCAAACGAATTCGTGTACGCGTCGTCGCCGAGCATGATGGACAGTTCCGCAAACAGGGCTTCAAATCCATCCATCTGATTTTCCGGACGGGTGCAGAGCTCCGCTTTGATCACCGGATCGGGATCGTCCACCACGCACACTGTTTTAAAATTGTCTGCGAGCGTTCGTTCCAGTTTTTCAATCGAAGCGGTCTGTGTCTCCGGAATAGCGTTTCTGTTTTGCCAGGTGTAGATGGCGCAATCGACCCGCTCCTGAATTTCTTCAATCTCGTCTGGATCATAGCAGTAGGGCACCCCCCCCGGTGAGTCCGAACATATCTCAGGCGTGAATCCCACATTGGTTCCCGCTCGGCTGCGGAAGGCGGTCTTGTACCGGAATGCCTCGTACACAGACGTTTGCATGTCTCGATACGCTATTGCCTCAGCAGCGCCGCCTGCGAAAAACAGCTTTCCCGTTCTACGGTCTTCGGGGGCGCCATCGCAAACCAGATAATCGCTGCTGTCCGCACCGCCCGCATCCGCACATCTTGTCGCCGGGTCCACCGCCACGCGACCGCTGGAAATCCATGCATCCAGCTGGTCCTCGCAGTTGGCCCGCTTCACCACCACACTGCTGCGTTTTAAACTGAACACGTCTTCAATAAAATTATCCGAGTGCTCAATCACCGACTCAAATTCGGCCGTGTCGTTGCAGGCGTGGGAGATGGGCGTTTGAACAAAATCATCTTCGCCATCCCTTACATAAAAATAAGTCACTCTGCTTGAGACAGGGCAGGTGCGCACGGGATACTGTGCTGCTGATTCGGTGTCTCCTTCCGTGTCCTCAACAGGGGTGCCGCCCCCAAACTGTCCCGTTTCCCAGCAGTAGTAGTGAATCTGTTCCGGGGCCATCGGCGTGTCCAGCGTCACGTTGGCAGGCGTCCCGTCGACAGCCACTGACGCCACACTGGCGAGATCCGAAAGTCCCAATGGCACTTTGTTCAAAATCTCCGGACTGCATTTAACATCGAGTATGTCGCTCTCAAACGTGCGGGTTTCGTTTTGAACACTGCCCACCAAATCCGATTCAGCCAGAACCGACGGCGAGCGGCGCAACATCATAAAACCGTACCCCGAAAAATCAACCAGCCCACCGTTGCCCATATCCACCGTGAATGTTTCCTTAAATAGAATCAGCATCATGTCTTTATTGAACATGGCGCCATCCACCAGCGACAAAGAGCGCACCACACTCTGGCCGTTGGGCAGGGGGTTGGCGCCGGCGGAGGAACTGTTGAATTGAGTAACGGTGGTGCCATCAGGAATTTGCAGGGACCCGGCTGCCAGTGGTTTGGTGGTATCGCGACACTCGGTCTTTACCCGTTTAGTGCCATTCCATTCCGTGTTGTCATTAAAACCGTACACCAGCCACGGGATTTCCTTTTCAATAAACCCATTTTGCAAATCGCAGAATTGGCCGTCGGTGGGAATGTAGCGACCGCCTACCACAATCTCCGAACCAAAATCGATTACCGGGTTCAGGCAGGTTTTTCCCACCTGTTGGCACTTTTCGCCCGTGCTGCCAAGAGAAACGTGAACCGCGGGGTCGCCGGCATAATGAAGCGTGTTTTCAGAGACAATCTTCCCGCTAAACACATTGGGACTGACCACGTCACTTTGCAGATTCATTGTAACAGGCAATTCAACAATGCCCGATGGCACCGGATTTGATTCCAGGTCGTCCGACAATTCCTCTACACCGTCATCGGGATTCTCATCCGGATCTGAGAATGGATAACAGGCGCCTGCTTCAGAGCCGCATGCCGATTGCACGGAACGCCATTTCCACGATTCGGTCTGCATGGCGGTTAGTCCGGCGATAAAATTGTCCAGAGATATGGCGCCCCGTTTCAATACCGACCACCTGCGAATCAGCGCGTTGCCCACAACACTGGTCAGTTGCTCCCTGGCGACCGGATCCGCCTCTGCGACCCATTCAGAGAGGTTGTCGGTGCCAAAATTGCCAAAGTAATACATCTTCCCACTCCAACGACCGTCCACACCACTGCTAAAGGAGAGATTAATGGTCCTCAGTCCCAGACTCTCTGTATTCGCTGAATTTTGCTGGTCCGCTGCGCCGCGGGCAATCACTTCAATCACACCGTTCCAGTTGGCGAGTTGCGGGTTGACCACATTCGAAATCGTGACTTGGGTGCTGCCGCCATCGCCGGGCAGCGACTGAATAATCCATTGTGCCCCTTCCTCGGTCACGGTTCCTGCACCGGCAAGTTGAATCCAGTGGAGCGCGCTCTGCGTCACTTTCTGCACACCGCTTTCATTAAAACTGGAGTGACTGGCGCGACGAATGATGAAATCCAGGTTGCACTGGGTGTTATTGACCAGATTGAATGTCGCTGATGTGGTGTCCGAATTGAGATAGAGCGTGTTTTCAACAAGATCTCCGTCCCTCACTTCAAACGCCATCTTTCCCTCAGCGACGGAACGCAGGCAGTTTTGAACCGCCAAATCGTTCTCATTGTCTGATTTGCTGCCACACCTGGGTAGGCAGTAGCCGTTCACACCGTCGTTTCCGATGGTACAGGTCGTGTCGACCGGGCAGTTTGCGCTGTCATCGCCTGTCTGCCCCTGTGACGAAACGCTGGTGCAGCTTTGGCGGCATACCTTCCGAAAGCAGGTGGTGCCGCTTACGCAGTCTGCGTCACTTTCACACATCGATGTGCATTGACCGTCAATACAGGCGCCATGCTGGGCGCAATCGCAGTCGTCCACGCAAATACCCTGTTGCGTTTCCAAAGATGCCACCGGCTTTTCCAACTGTATTGAGGGTTTCGATTCGTCTTCTGTATCCCCGGTGGCGGGTGTGACCGATGCCGTGTCGCCGGGGACAATAGCCGGGGGCGCCGTGTCCAGGGGAGCGACGCACCAGCCGTCCTGGCAGTGCGCGTCCCCAAAGCATCCCTGCATCAATCCCTCTTGCGAACATTCCCGGTATTTACCGTCTATTACCACACTTGTTTTGCATGGCGTGTAGCAGGCGCCCACGTACGACGTGTCAGTTGATTCATCCGTTGTGGTGTCGTCACCCGAAAAATCATCGGAACACCCCGATGCCATCAAAACCACGGCGATGCCGGCGATTTTTAAAATGGCGCGTAAAAAAAACGTGACACCCTGTTTCATTACCATTCTCCTCTGAACAAATTCGAATTGTTGAAAAACAGCTGCAGCAACGTTCTGTGCAGCCAGCGACGGCTCAATCGCCAAAACAAACCCGGCGTCCATGCGGGCGGCGAATCGTCATCCCGCGCACGGGACCTACTCAACGGGACCAAATCTAATAAATGTTTGTGTTATTTAAGTGATAATTACACAGTAATCACGCATTGCAAGATTATTTCAAGCAAGATTTTTACAGGCATGATTAATTCAAGCCGGTTTATTTGATTCTTCGTTAATTCATGAGACCCAATTTCAACCTCACTGTGATGGGATGATTTTTTGACGACAATTGGTGGCAACGACTGTTCGCTGTCTGACTTTAATTTGACTCTGGTGCGGCCTGTCGGACTTTAAGCCACCCGAGCATCGCAGACAGGGCGTGCTGCAGGTAGTCGATGCGCACCTCGTTCATTCGTGAATTGAAACGCCTCGCCTCTTTGTCGTTGTCTGTCATGGACGCGATGGCGCGGGGAAACGCGCCTGAATGCACACCGGACTGAACCTGGGCGCGAACTAAAAAAGCCACACCGGCGTTCACTGCGGTCCAAATCCGTTTTTTTAACTCCCGATGAGAATCGGGAAGCACCTGCCACGCGGCAACCAGTCCTTCAACCCGGGTGGCCGCCGGTGTGGTTTTGCCAAAGGGATCAAACGCGCCGTGCACGGCACTGCCATCAGTCAATTCCTGACTTTCAATGATGGCCAGACACAACTGAATCACATGGGTGATGTGCGTCCTGCGATCTGCGACGCTCACCTCTGCATTGTCAGCGACCGCCAGCAGTTTGGATGTGGCAATCAATGCCCAGTGATCGTGGGGCACATCGCGTTGTTCCTTACGCGTGCGCGCCAGATGGAGTAATGCCCGGTTGGCAGCCTCAACCCATTTGGGATGAGGGGACATCCCGTTCAGATAAAGCAGTCCCAGCGCGGCTTCACCGGGATAGTACAGCGACGTCCAGCTGTCATCGCGGGCAGCGGTACTGGCAGCATACTTTGAATAAAAGCTGCCATCCTCTTTTTGCATGAACAGAATAAACTCTCCGATTTGACGCAACTCTTCAATGCTAAAGACCACATTTGTGTCCTGGTTGGATGAGACCACTGCCGCAATGAGTCCCAGACCGGCGCCGCCCAGTTTTGCCGTTTCAACGTCTGACGCCTCAGGGGAGGTCAGTTTCCATATTGTCCGTGTTGAGGTATTGGGAATCGGTTTAAAACAGCACTGCTTCATAAAGCGCGCACCGTTTTGAATTGTGGCCACAACAGTCTCATCCTTAAAAAGAGACAGATACTGATCCAGTGCATACATCGCGCCGGCGTGGCGCAACATATTGTATTTGGGCGTGTATTCGACAGAGTCGTCCAAATGAAACCGATAGGTAAACTGCCCGTCCGCGTGCATCAGCAGTTTCATTTGCTGTACTGTTCGCAAAATGGCCTGTTCAACGTCCGCTTGCGACAGTATTTTTGGGCCGGACGTCGCCTCATGAGGAGTCGGCGCGACCGAACGGGAGATCGGTCCGCTTGCGCCACATGCGGAGATGAACAGTACGATAAAAACCGCTTTAATGGACATCATGATATCAACGGGTGTCGCATTGCTGTGTTCCGGAATCAAGCGCGAATCAAATTCAGGTGACGGCATGGTCCACCTTTTTAACAGCGTTGTCCCCCCGGTTCCCATTTGTTCGTCTCCTGATGGGAATGACAGAATTCTGTTATTTGAATCATTGTACGATTTGTATGAAATTTTCAATGATTTCAAATGGTTAATTTAAAAATCAGGATTGCAGTCTCAAAATTGCAGCCGGCTGCAATTTTCGTTTATACTGGTGTCACCTCAACATATCCACACGGTCAAATCGCGTTCGGCGCCAAAAAAAGGAGTCCCCGTGAGGCACATCAGCAATGAACCCTATCAAACCGTATTTAATGAAGTTTGTCAAATCTACGAATCCACTGTCCTTCGGTCCGAACACCATCAGGACCGCGAAAAAACCGAGGCTATTTTTGCCATGGGAAGCCGCATATCGGTGATTCTGTCCCAGGCTGAGAAAAATGGTGTTTACGGCAAAAAGCTGGTGTCCAAACTGTGCAGTGATATTCGGGAGAAATACGGCAAAGGGCCGGGTACCAGCACCATTCGCTACATGCGCAAATTTGCGCAGTCGTATCGACTCGAACAAATCCATCCGCAACTGACTTTCAGTCACTATTGCGTGCTGCTCAGTGTTGCCGATGATGAGCGGCGACAATCTCTTGAAAATCGCGCCATTAATGAAAAACTGTCGCGCAGGCAGTTGCAGAAACTGGTGAGCCAGTCTCATAAATCCAGTTCGGAGGCGTATCTGTTTCCGCTCACGCCCAGACAGGGGCGGGTCAATATCGGCAAAGTGGTGCACATCAAAGGGGCGACGGCACCCATGCTGGATGTGGGATTTGGCATCGAATACCAGCCGACCGCGTCCGCAATCAAACATCTCCCTTGCGGCGCCTTCGTTCATCGCGGCGACAATGGCAGATGGACTGCCGTTAACTGTGACCCCACAGAGCGGTACTGTTACCGCGGCACAGTCGCTGGCATCATCGATGGCGACACCGTTAAAATGCGAATCCAGCTCTCCGCCACCATTTATATCACCGAACGGTTTCGGCTCCGCGGCGTCGACGCCATGGAGATGGACACCAGAGAGGGCAAACGCGCCTGCAGAGCCCTCACCCGGATGGTTGCAAACGTGTCCGAATTCACCGTGTACACCTATCACACCGACCGGTACGGTCGTTACATCGCCGACCTCGTCACCGCCGATGGCCTTTACATCAACCGACACCTCGTCGAAAGGGGATACGCCCGATTCCTAAGCATGTAACCCGGCCCCGGAAGCAGCTATTTTGCTGCCGTGCTTCAGCGCGGTTAATGAAAATGCGTGAGGGGAGGGCGAGGCGGCAAATCCAGGGACAATCAGTTCACATCCCGGACACACCTGAAACCGGTATCGACGTAAATCGCAGCGGGATTCACCAAAAATCGATTGGTGGTTCGCAGGTTCAGCACATCGCTCGAATTGATTGATCCGCCTCTGAGCACTTTTGTACTCTCCCCGGTAACCCATGCGCTGCCATCCACCGGCGCTCCGTTATAGTTGTCATGGCCGTCGTCTGCACCCATCTCATACGCATTGCCCGCCATATCGCAGAGCCCCTGCAGGGTATTTCCCGCCGCTACGGAACAGACCGGCCACGCCTCACCTGTCCCGCACCCATACCCGCCTGAATAGAAAACGGCATAATCGCAACTGGGCAATGTGTCTCCCCAGGGAAAATTCTGCGGCAAACCTTCGGAACGGGCAGCGTATTCCCACTCTGATTCTGAAGGGAGGCGTCCACCCACCCAATCGCAAAATTCAATAGCGCCTGACCAGATAATGCAGTTCATGGGATATTCGCTTTTGGCCGCGTCACCATAATAGCAGTTGGAATATGTGCTATTGGGGTAGAAGGTGGCGGTGCTGCAGGCGCCTGCTTCCACACATGACGTCATCATGGCGACAGTCACTTCGCTTTTCATCATATCGAAATTCGGCACGCGGACAGTCACATCAGGCTCGGCTTCGGAATCTGAATTTCCTTGAATAAATCAATCAATAAATAGATGGTTGTCCGAATGAATTGAATCGCAGTGTTCGGCATGTCAACACTTAACTCCCAAAAATGTTACCAATTGGCGTAGTGATTTTGTAAGCGCAAATGGATTCGGGTTGCGTATCGCATTTCATTCCGGCGACTTCAAACAATTGGTGTTTAACAAATAATCGCCGGATGGTTGGCCATCTGCGTGCCGATACCCGGTTCATACTGCCGATTGTAAAAAGCGGCTTGCAGTGACATCAAAATCAGTATGCAGTACTTACAGCGTTGTTACAATATCCTGCAAAATCATGCTTTCGTGAGGAAATCAATTGACAGCAGATTAATTATTTATTAGTTGTTTTTTCGAATATTACGCTTCCGTTTAAAAAACATTCGAGCCACTTCTACACTGGGCTATAATAAGGTTTCAGGCGTTAATCAAACTGATATAAAAAACGTGAGCTTGGTTTAAAAAATACCCGTCTGCGATTCTCATATCCAGACAGGGTTTACTGCAAAGAGGTGAATATGATGAAAAGAATTTTATTGATTATTTTAGGTGGGGCAGCACTGATGGCTGCGGCATGCACCACAATGGAAGCAGAAGACACAGGCAATGGTTCGTCGTGGGCGGAAGAGCTCGGTCCTCGCCAGGCGATTGATGTTATGCCGATAACAGTTGACTTCGCTCAACCCGCAACCCCGCAGGCTGCTGGTATCCTGAAAATGAACGCCATTGGCGCCGCACCGGAAGAAGCGGTAAAAATTTCCTGGCGATTACCTGAGCTTATCTGCACAAAAGAATCCTATAGAATGATTTTTCCGTTCTTCTGGCAGAAGGTGTGTGTACAGCACGAATTGACCGCGCCATGGGAAATTCTGGGGCAGAATGAAGATGGCACCTGGACAACACTGGCCAATGAAGCCGTCGTCGAAAAAGTCGAGGATTCGATTACCGGTGAATTGTCATTTAATTTTACAGCGTACATAGCTAAACAGAATATATATTTCAAGGGCGATATGCTTGCCACTTTGAAGGTGGCACTCCCCGATCACAACACAGGGGAGATGGTTGGCAGTATCGTTACCTTTATGGTCGCCCCTCAAAAAAATATTAGAATCACGCTGGTTGAAGCATCTGCCAGCGCGCCATCCTCGCTCTTTGGGCAGTATACTGTATTGGATGTCTGGAATTGGCAGCTCATTTTTAAGGACATGCAAAACCTGACTGGTGTGGATTTGCCGTCCGTGGAAATACTCGAAAGCCAGCTTCCCAAATTTTCTCCAGTTAAGTTTTCCATTGAAACAGATTTCTCCGATCCGCAGTGGGGTTTCGAAAACACTCTTGTAAGACACGAGTCCAATACGTCATTCTGCAAGGTCACAGAGGTTCCTGCGACTCAGATTAAAGAAGCTGACGTTCAGTGGCGCTTCAAGTATGCGTTCGAAGATCTGCCACTGGAAAAGGCATCTTTTGAAAGCGGCGGCCTGTTTGACTATAACGACCTCATTTTCTATGTCGATGTGTTGAAATAGTCCGTTTTTTCCTTCCTGGTCTTCCCTGGTTAAATTCCAATCTCATTTTTTTCATTCCATATCTTAAGTGGAAACGCTGCTCAATTGACCATTGGCAAACAACTGTTGGGCCATTAATCCTGCCTGATGTATTGTTTTGTTTGCTTTATTCCAGCTGTGCGGGTTGAGATGCAGCGTTGTTATTTGGGCAGACTGACGATGGTGCGGTTGCGGCCGCTTTGCTTGGCGGAATACAGGGCCTTGTCTGCGTCGGAAATAAGCGCGTTTTCTCTGGACAGCTCCGGATAGACGCTGGTGCCAATGCTGATGGTCTGTTTCAACGCTTTCGACGAAAACGTTCGCGTTTCACAGGCTTTTCGAATCCGTTCTGCAACTGTCACAACATTGGACGCCGTGGACCCCGGCAGCAGCACGCAGAATTCCTCACCGCCATATCGACATGGCACATCATAACTGCGAATAGCGGTTCTAAGAAGCGCGCCAAATTCTCGCAGAACCTCATCGCCCACTTCGTGGCCATGGGTGTCGTTAACCCGTTTAAAAAAGTCCAAATCAATCAGCAGCAGTCCCAGTGGGGATTTGCTTCTGCGAGTGCGCTCGAGTTCGCGCTGCAGCGCCATGTCCATATATGTGCGATTAAAGAGCAGTGTCAGCGGATCTGTGAATGCCAGTCTTTCCATCTGTTTCTGCTGGTCGTGCAAATCCTTTTGGAGTGTTCTTATCTTGAGTACATTGGAGACCCGCGCGAAGAATTCTTCCTTGATGATGGGTTTCGATATATGGTCGTTGGCGCCGGCGCGCAGACATTCAACCACGGTGTCCATCTCTGTGTTGCCCGACACAATCACAATGGGGAGTTCGTCCAGCTTCCGTGATGACCGAATCGATTTGCAGATGTCGAGGCCATTCCCATCCGGAAGGTACAGATCGAGAGAAATAATCTCCGGGTAAATCACTTTCACGTACTCTTCAAAGGCCGCAACGGTATTGCAGATATACGAATCAACCCCCAGCACATCGAGGAGCTTCTGTACTATCAGAGCGGTGGTGTTTACATCCTCAACAATAATTGCAGGCGCTCTTTTGGGGACGCGCTGCCCACTGTTCCATCCCAAAAGCGTGTTCAACATTCTCAAAAATGGGGGCAGCTCTATGGGTTTTGGCGCGCTCTTCACCTCTGCCGCATCAAATACCCGCTTTACCTCCGCGTCACCGGCGGACGCACTTGTGACAACAATTGGGATTTTGTGGTTGTCCACGTTCGTGTCCAGTTGACTGATGTAATCGGCGGTGGTGATTCCCATGCCGGACGTGTCCACGAGGATCACATCCGGGGTCAGCGTCGGCATCCAGTCTTCCGGGGATTCAGGCAGTGTGGACAGTACCTGCGTGTCCATGCCGAGCATCTCTGTCGCCTGTGACAAAAATTGAACAGAAATGGGATTCGCATCCACAATCAGCGCTTTTTTTGAAATGATGTTCATGCTCCGCCATTCGCTCCACTAATTGAAAAAAGCAAATTCTTTCATGAAGTAACGGCCATAACAGGAATTTAATTAACGTAAAAAAAGGCAGCTGTCGAATCGCGGAGAAATTGCGTAACTCAGCGCAGATAATTGAGAAATTATGGTTGGCGGTGCCGATGCCTATTCGGTGTCTGCAGAAATCCGGGTCGCGGATTCATCTGCTGCAGGGGCTCCCGCCTGGCTTTCTGTCGAAAATTCCGAAGAAGCGCTGTCGGCGTTTTCAGCTTTGGCAGCGGCAGCCGCTTTTCGCGCTTCTTCTTCTTTTTCCTTGCGAAGCAGCTCCCGATGCTCCCGGTAACAGTCACGGCACATGGGATCATCCTTCTCTTCGGGGAGAAACGGAACCATGGCATTTTGACCACAGGCAACACACACAATCGAGAACAATGGTCGCTGGTCCACCCTGACTTTCTCTCTGGATGAGAATGCCGGAGAGCGATATTCTTCCTCGGGTTTAATGTGGTCGTACTCCCTGAACGCGGGCGAGCGATATTCTTCCTCCGGTTTTATATGATCATATTCTCTGAACGCCGGCGAACGGTAATCTTCGGCATTGTCCATTGATTCATATTCCCTGAATGCCGGGGAACGGTATTCACCTGCAAAGCTGTTTTTCTCGCCCCTGAATGATGGAGAACGATATTCTGAACGCTGCTGTTGCCGTCCGTGGGCCCCGTTTCTTCGTGGGCCGGTGCGGCGGAATTGAGGGTCATTAAACGCTGGAGAACGGTATTCTCCGGCAAACTGATTTTGAGTTCGTTTGCGTTTTTTGGCTTTCTGTCGGCATGCCTTGCAGCGTTTGGGTTCAGACGTCAGATTTTTTTGGGAGAAAAATTCCTGTTCATTGGCTGAAAACACAAATATTTCATTGCATTCCGAGCACTGGAGTGTTTTGTCTTCAAAAGCCATACTCTTCTTCTTTCTTTGCGCTGATTATGTCTTTTATCCCGCGCCGCCCAGAATCAATCATAGGCGAGAATACTGGCGCAGGGGGCTCAAAGCTTATGGCAAATTATATATGTGCCGATTTCTTGTCAAGCGAATGCACAACCAGTTACATTATCCCCATGTTTAGAGTAGCTAAATTTTTAATTGGATTTGTTTTTTTTATATCGTTCTGTTACGTGCTGTTCTTTGTCCCCCTCGGACAGCGAACGCTTTATCAGCACCTGCGCAATATTTCAGGAACCAGCGAAGCGCAGGAACTGAAAGATGGCATCCGGCAAAAGGCGGAGATGGTCACTACCGATGTGGTGGATTCGGTGCCTGAGTTGAAGGAAGTGGATGAAAAAGTCAATGCGGTTAAAAAGGTGGTCGACCTCACTGCCACAAAGACCGAAAAAACCGATGCACATGGTTCTCAAACCCGGTCAACCGCTGCTGAAAAACCGATGGCGGTATCGAGCGAAGACCGCGCCGCTCTGGACAGGCTTTTAAAAAGCAAACTGAATTAACCCCAAAGTGGACGGCGACACCCCGCAGCCAGCCATCGAATCCGGCTATTTGTTTTCGATTTTAGATACTTCGTCAATGAATTCGTCGTACACAAACAGCCCTTTGCGAAACAGGATTTGCAAGGCCGCCGCTGCGTAGGCCTGCCAGCGCTTAATTGGCATATCAGGTGGCTCAGCGCCGCTGGTGACGGCTTTCAATGCGGCAAGAAAGGCATCTTCGCCCAACAAATCCACAGGTGCACTGGAGTCTTTGCCGCCGCTGAATGAGAGTGTCGTACCATCAAGCAGCGTCAACGCAAATCCAGCGGCTGCCCGCTTTCTGCCCACGCCGTAAATTCGGCGCTCGGCTTCCCTTCTGGCCGCTTCCCGGTTCTGATAGACTTCCTCCCCATCTTCCGTGATCGTTGGTGCGGAGGACAGACGCTGTGGAATCTCAACCTCCGGCGCATTGGAGACGCGGGAGTGTGGCGATGGCGCCGCTGATGACGTCGCAGCCGTGTCGGAGGACTCGCTGGCCGCGGCAATATCCGGTTGGTCGGTGCTGTCGGTCGGCGGTACGATTGATGTGTGGGGGGCATCCGTATACGCCGGTTCCGGCGGCTCTGATGCGTACAGATCAATTGGCAGCGGTTCTGCAGAGACCAGTTCCACCTCATCGCTTAAATCCTCCACAGGCTCCTCAGCCTGAGCATCCATCAGCAGATTCACGGGTGGCACAGACTCCATTTCTTCCCCGTAGTAGTAATATCGAATCGCCGATGCGATGTCGGCGGGGCCGGCGATCATCGGTTTTACATCCATGCCGGCTGTTGCGGCAACGAAGCGCATTGCCTCCGTATCGGACGGATCGTTCATCGCCACATAAAGCGCTTTATCTCCCCCTTTTTCGACGCGAATGTAGATGGGCATGAGAAAAAATTCCTCCGCCACATTTGACGGAACCAGGTTGAGTGCCGCAGCTGGAACATCGATTCGCCAGATGCTAACCCATGGAATGGACAAATGACGACTCAGCGCCTGCAGGAGATGGGGTTCTGAGACAAATCCCTCCTGAAGCAGGATGGTACCCAGTCGCAGTTGCTGCTGCTTCTGAATCTCCAGTGCGTGATGGAGGTTCTGTTGCGATAGCAGTCCCGATTCTATCAGTATTTCACCAAGACGAAGACGCGGCTGATTCATTTGTAGTCTCCATTGTTTAAAGGTCGCTGAAGCACGATGGGCAATACCAACCATACTCCGATAAATTATTTGCAAGTATATCCAAAAATAACAGCCAGGGCAATTGCACGTCATTCATGGGGGGCCGGGTGATGTCTTTTTCTCACTTTTTAATGGTGGATGGGACGGCTTGCTGGTGGCTGAGGGTTATTTAAGCGTCTTGAGCACTTTACGGACATGTTTCACGGTGGAATATCGACTCGTGCTGTTTTGCACAATAAAATTGCGAAGATCGATTAACTCATTGGTGTTGCCGGCCAGACTGCGCTGTTTTTTGATAAGTGAATTAAATTTGTCCACAGCACTGTTGTAGGCGTTGACACTGCTTGCGCTGTTGTTGAGTTGGCGCTGCAGCGCGGCCACTTTTTTTTCAGCATCCGCGCAGGCCTGATTCAGTTCGTCCAACGTCTTCTGTCCCTTCGTGATTTTCTTTTCGAGCGAGGTCAAAGTGTCCACCAAAAACTTTATGTCTTTGGTCGCTGTGTATTTTCGCTTTCCAGTTCCCACGCGATGCACCGTTGGCACCGTGTGCAATTGCACGTCCGCTTTTTCGGAGAATGGAAATCCAATGAGAGAAGGGGATGTCGTCTCGATGTATGTGTAGCCGGTGTTGCGGTAGTCATCCCCGTCACTTTTTATGCCGACAGCCATGTGGTTTTCCTCATCAAAATGCAGCGTGGCAACGCGGTAGTCACTGCGTGCCAGGAGGGCGACCAGCAGCCGGCTTTTATCGTCGCAATCCCCCTTTTTGTCTGCAAATGTTTCAATGGGGAATTTGGGTTTCGCCGCTCTTGTGGTGTCGTACTCAATGTACTGCACAAACGCCGTCATCAACTCCACGGTGCGGTCCCCATCCAGCTTTTTTTGACGGGCAATATCCAGCAATTCACTGTGCAATTCGTCCAGAAAGGGCGCCTGCGCCGGGTCATCAATAAAGGCGCGGTTGTACCTGTCCCGCCAGTCGGGGTCTTCCTGTCCGGCGATGGACACTGCATATTTGTAGGCATTTCGGGCGCCTTCCAGGACAGCGCGACTCACTTCCAGCTCAACGCGGACCGTTTCTCCCTCAAATGGGAAACTGTGCCGAATTCTTTTTTTTCGCCCATTCTCGGCGTCAATTTCAATTTTGGGATATGATCCCGGGACCATTGTTTTCGGGGGTGAGCCAGCTGCCAAATCGGTCCCCGCCGGATGTGGACCTTCTGCACCGCCATCAGAAGCACTGACAGCGTTTTCCGATGAGTTCCGGGGGGGCCGGTGCCCCGCGCAGCCAGACGGCGTCAATACGCCTGTCAGCAGAGCAGCAAAAAAGGTATGTTGGATGAATGTCAAAGTGTCAAAACGTTGCATGGATTGTCACCGTGTGGAGATCAGGTTTCCAGACCTATTCAATCTTCAGTTCACCTTGTTGCGCCTCATCGTCCTACCGAAACATCTGGCTTTCAGTGCAGTCTGTTCGATCAACTGAACATTGTTTCGGATTAAAGATGCGAAAGAGGTGCCGGGATTATTCAACAACGATGGTGAAGCAACTGATGGAGGTTGTGATTTTAAAGTTGGAGTCCATGGGTTGCCGTTCCGCGTGGAACACGTCCAGTGTGTATTGGCTGCCCTCCGTTAATCCGAGTTTATCCATGACGACGGTGCCGCTTTCTTCTCCGTGAATGCCGCCCAAATCCAATTCGAGTTGACCGTCTACGAATACCCACACATCGTCATCTCCGGTAAATGAGAAAACCTGACCTTTTTTGTAGGTGAATTTTGTATGAATTTCGGTTGTGAACAGATAGTTGTGCAATGCATTTTTGTCGTCATCCGGCACTGGGTCATCATCATCAAGGGGAAAAAACGCACTGGATTCAAACGTGTAGGAACCATTCCCCGTTTCTTCAAGAGGCAATTCGTACTCGATGGCTTTATCATCTGAATTGTACCATTCATCAAAACTGTCTCTGTTTTTAATCATGTAACTGGCGCTGCAGGACGCCCCTGAATCCTCCGGATTCCCCACGCCGCTGCGGAACACGGGTTTATGGTCGCTGCCCAGTTCCTTTTCGACCAAATCTTCGGTAACCGTCCCGCAATCGATGGACATCATGGTGTAAAAATCCGGGTGACTCTGGTCAAAATCACGAATTATGGCGACCAGTTTGTTATTGCTGCCATCGCTGTTTTCACAGGGATCGGGTCCGATGTCCCCGTCGGAATCGGAGTCACTGTCCGAATCGGAATCTGAGTCGCTATCGGAATCGGAATCACTGTCAGAATCGGAATCCGAGTCGCTGTCAGAATCCCCACCGACCGTGTTACCCCCTGGACGACTCGAAAGATTGCTGGTATCGCTGTCGCAGGCCCACACTCCCCAAATAAGACAGATAATCAATAAACCAAATAATTTTTTCATATGTATCTCCTTAGATTGCTTGCGCAATACTCCATTTACTACCGACATCATATCATAAAAGTTCCTGTCAATGGCAACAAAGTGCCAGTATAGACCGCCTGTCAGTGGCATATTTATAGACCATTTTGAATACGGGTCCAAGGGATATGTGGTCTCTTGCTGTTTTGCTTCAGCAGGGCGAGATAATCCGCTTTGGAGATTAA
>JAFGWT010000366.1 GCA_016937015.1 Deltaproteobacteria bacterium
CGACGTCGCTGGGTCCCCGCCTTCGCGGGGACGACGTGATGATGTCGCCGAATGCACTTGCGTTAAACGCGTTTATCGACAGTCTCCGCTGCGGGTATGACGTCCTCTAAAGTTACTGAACTCGATCTCTGAGATAGATCCAGACCCCCGCGGGCCACTTCACTGATTCGTCGATGCTGACAGCACCTGCTGGATTTTTTGCCCCAGTATTTTTTTGGTGTAAGGCTTTTGTATGAAATGAACCTCTTCAGGGACGACTCCTCTGGGCGACAGCACATCGGCGGTGTACCCGGAAACATAAAGATGCTGCGCATGGGGGCAGATGTCGGCCAGCTTTTTCACCAGTTCACGGCCGTTCATTTCGGGCATAATCACGTCAGTGACAATCAGGTGAACGGTGCCGTCATGCGCAGCGGCAAGGGTCAGCGCGTCTTTGGGCCGGTTGGTCGATATCACATGATACCCCAGGTTTTCGAGCATGAGTCGGGTCATGTTCAGCACCGACTCTTCGTCTTCGACAAGTAAAATGGTCTCACGCTGAATTGTGTCGCTGCCGGTGGCCTCTTCGATGGGGGCGACATCTGTCGGAGTGTTATCGGCGGGCAGGTAGATAGAAAATGCCGTTCCCTTGTCTGGCGCACTTGTGGCATCGATAAAACCGCCGTTTTGCCTGACAATGCCGTATATCGTGGAGAGTCCCAGCCCCGTGCCTTCACCGACGTCCTTGGTGGTATAGAACGGATCGAAAACGTGCTTCAGCGTTTCGCTGTTCATTCCATGGCCTGTATCGGACACCGTTAGCCGAACATAGTCTCCGGGTGCACCTTCGCCATCAATGCACGGGATAGTGTGATTGGAAAATGTTTTTTCTGTATGGATGGATATTGCCCCGCGGCCGTCGATGGCATCACGGGCGTTGATGGTCAGATTGGTGAGTATCTGACCCACCTGTGCCGGATCGATTTTGACAACGCATGAATCCTTTGCCGGTTCCCAGTTCAGTTCAATGTGCTCGCCGATGAGTCGTTTCAGCATCCCCATCATTCCGGAAATTTCAGTGTTCAGGTCCAGCGTTTTGGGAACAACCGCCTGCTTTCGGGCGAAGGTCAGCAACTGACGCGTCAGCTGAGCAGAACGATCCGCTGCTTTCTGGATTTCCATCAGACTGCTGTAGACCGGGTCGATGGGGGTAAGTGAATCCAGCGCCAACTCGCTGTGGCCAATAATAACGCCCAGCATATTGTTGAAATCGTGCGCCACGCCGCCGGCCAGGCGTCCCACTGATTCCATTTTCTGAGACTGTCTGAGCTGCGCTTCGAGCCTGCGTGTTTCGGTCACATCGCTGAAGCAGGAAAAAATATGAGGCGTCTGATTCAGATGAACGATGCGCGAGGTAAAAGTGGTATCCACTCGTTTTCCGTTTTTGCACACAAAACTGTATTCGCCGGTCACTGGCCTGGTCGCGTCTTTTAACTGGTCCAGTATGGTATTCTCATCTGTCTCATTGGTCCCAAACAGGGGTTCCAGCAGTGATGTGCTGTATAGAATTTCCTGGCGGGAATATCCGGTCATGTCGCAGAACGCGTCATTCACTTCGACAAATCGCAAATCGTCAAGGGTGGAAAGGGTGATGCCATAGGGGGACGCTTTGACCAGAGTGTGAAATTTGTCTTCGCTTTGCTTAAGAATGGTTTCGGTTTTTTTTCGCTCCGAAATATCCTCGAAAATGGTGGCGAACTGCCCCTTGTTCGGCGAGTACGCCGATACCGAAAACCACTGTTCCATGGGCGCCGCTTCCTGATCAAACTGAATCATTTTTCCGGTGAGCGCCACCTCGCCGTACCTGCCAATCCAGTTCGCCGGGTCCTTTTCGATTCCCGGCAAAACGTCGGTGACTTTTTTGCCAATAATGGCGTTCCGTTTTAGACCAGTTATTTTTTCAAACGACTCGTTTGCTTCCAGAAATATGTAATCGACTGGCATACCCCGGTCGTCGAGCACGATTTCATGCAGCGCAAATCCGTTAATCATGTTTTGGAACAGCGATCGATATTTCTGTTCGCTCTCTTTGAGCGCGAGTTCAGCCTGTCGCTGCTCGGTGACATCGGTGATGGTGACAAATGTCTCAAACGGGGTTGGCTCTCCATTTTTAAACTCCGGGACCGCATCGACTTTGAGCCACACAAATCCCTGCCTCATTGGATTGTACACCGCCAGCCGCACATTGCGAACCGGCTGTCCGGTGCGCAGCGCTACCATGGAGGGATGTTCCTCCCACAGCATTTCCTCTCCGTTGTCGTTCAGCACCCGCCAGTCCGGATGCATTGATGTACGCCCCAAAAACTGGTCCAGAGTGAGTCCTAAAAGGTCGAGGGCCCTGTCGTTGGCTTCAATCAGCTGACCATCTGCACGCTGGAAAAAAACGCCGGACACATTGTTGGCAAACAGCGTCTGATACTTGCGTTCGCTTTCCGTAAGCGGGTCGCTGGCCGCCATATTGAGCTGCTTATCAGATTCGGTCTGGCCCTTGTCGGTCATTGTGAGTCCCCCGGTTTAATGAATTGCCAAATTGCGCGTTGAATCCAAAATATACAGTCCCCCGGTGTAACGGTCCATACGAAACTGATTTTTGCACATTTGGAGGGCTGGCCCTGACGGAAAGTTTTTTTAAAATTGTTGGGGCTGCGCATTTGCAACCCGCCCGAATATCATTAAAATATCGGGGTATCATGACAGCTTAACGATGGAACTGGTAAAGACGGAGAGTTGGACAATTCCCTCTTACGGCGTAATCGGTCGCTGCTTTGGCGGACCATATGGAAAGGGAGACTAACCATGACTGCGAACTGGAAATACGGCGCAAAACTATATGATTCCGGCACTGAATTTCGGGTGTGGGCGCCGGAAATAGAAAATCGCCCGGTGCAATGGGTGTATGTGGTGCTCTACGACGAGAATGGACATTTGACCGAAAAAATTCCCATGAACAATGAGTACAATGGGTCGTGGAACTGCCGAGTGACAAAAGTCAAAAAGGGACAGCGATACAATTTTGAGATTGATGGGGCCGGTGTCAAACTGGATCCCTGGGCCAAAGAGGTCACCAACTCCGCTGAGTTCAGTGTCGTTGTGGATGCAAATGACTACCAGTGGCAGTGCAACGATTTCAGTATGCCCCACTGGAACGAGCTGGTGATTTATCAGATGCATGTCCGCACGTTTCCGGATGAAGATCGCGGACCGCAAAATCAGCTCGCCGATGTGATTGAGGACCTGTGGTATCTCCGGGAGCTTGGCATCAACGCCATCCAGCTGTTGCCTACATCAGAATTCGCCGGCGATGTGTCCTGGGGATACAATCCATCCAATATTTTTGCAGTTGAGTCTTCTTATGGCGGCCCCAAAGCATTGAAACGTTTTGTTGACGCGGCCCACGCAAACGGCATGGCGGTGCTGCTGGATGTGGTTTACAACCACCTGCAGCCCGATGATCACGGTCTATGGCAATTCACTTCATGGCACCGGGATTCTTATGGGGGTATCTATTTTTACAATGACTGGCGAGCCACCACCGCAGGATTTGGTGATAATCGTCCGGATTTTGGAAGGGGAGAAGTGAGAGACTTCTTAAGGGAGAATGCCCTGATGTGGCTGGATGAATACCGCATTGATGGACTGCGGTTCGATTCAACCGGGAATATCCGCAGCGCCAACGATACAGACAACGATCCGGGCAGTGACTTGCCTGAGGGCTGGCAATTGATGCGTTCCATCAATAACACGGTCAAACAGTTTTATCCGTGGAAGATTATGATCGCCGAGGACCTGAAGAATAATGAGAGCATCACCGGTCAGGCGAATGGCGATTATCTGGGCGGCGCCGGATTTGATTCCCAGTGGGAAGAGGTCTTCTATCACGGGGTCAGCCACGCGCTGCGGCTGCCGGACGATAGCCAGCGGTCTGTTGCAGAGGTCGCTCATTCCCTCTCCAATCGCTACAACGGGCATGCATTTAAGCGAATTATATTTACAGAAAACCACGACAAGGTTGCCGATAAGCCCGATCGGCCGGGACGGTTGCCTGATTTAATCGAGCCCGGCAATGTGGACACTGGCTGGTTTGCCCGCAAGCGCAGCACCCTTGCCGCCGCGTTGCTGCTCACAGCGCCGGGTATTCCCATGATACACCAGGGACAGGAGCTCTTGGAGTGGCGACGTTTTGGCGACAACCCCGACAAAAACGGGGTGGATTGGGATCGCTATTGCACAAAGACCGATTGCCCATCGTGTTACAAAGCCAATGGCGGGTGCACACCCAACGGACAGTTTGCCGGGATTTATTTTCTTTACCGCGACCTGATTCGCCTGCGTCGAAACTGGTTCGACAATACCCGTGGATTGCGCGGCGAAAAAATAAATGTGTTTCATCAGGACGAAAGCAGCAAGGTGCTCGCCTGCCATCGCTGGCAGTTTGGTGGTGAGCGGGACGATGTGATTGTGGTTGCCAATCTCAGCAACTGGACGCACTTTCACTATGTTATCGGCCTGCCCCGGGGGGGCGGATGGCGGGTGCGCTTTAACAGTAACTATCAGGGCTATGACTCTTTCCAAACCAGTCTGGTCACCTCGGACATGGATGCGCAGGAGGGTGCCTGGGACGGTATGCCATTCCACGGCAGCCTGAACATCGGCCCCTACGCCGCCATTATACTGTCACAGGATTAGGCTTTGTCTCAAAAGGGTGTTGAACCTTTGGATTTCCTGGTTTTGCCGCTCGGGGCGATTTGAAGAAAAGGAACCTTTTGAGCAAAGCCTAAAGTCCGAATGGGTCTACAATTTGTGGTCGTTATCATTTCCGCTGTCGGCTGATGCGCTGGCCGGGGGGGTGGCATCTCCGGTATTGATTATCCCGAATTTGTGAAGTACCAGATAGCGCAGCAGCACCAGCACCGCAGTGGTAATGGACGAGCTGGAAAATCCCGCCATGCCGCCGTATTTTACCATCACCGTCACCATGGCGATGGCCAGTCCATTAAACACGGCGACGACAACAGTATATTTGATAAATCCCTTGTGGATGGTTTTGGAGAGCACATAGGCGATGTATGTGCCGATGAAAACCAGGAAGTATGCAATGCTGGCGCCGAGTAGCGCTTCCATCTTCAGCAGATCAATGAATATCCAGTTAAAAAAGATGGCCGAAAAGGTTTTCACCACCCCGATGAACAGAAATTTCGGGAGAGTGGATTTGTGCTTCGCCAGTTTGTGCTTTAACCGATCGGTAATTCTGTTTGTGTTCATGTTCTGTTCGATGTGTTGGACGCGAGGCTTATTTTGCGCCTGGCGGGCGAGGCAGTCCGGACGGTCTGGGTAAGGGGGGCCTGGAGCCTGTGGCGGGAGTTCCCCCTGGCGTTCCCATAGCAGGTGTTCCACCAGGGGAATATGATGATATTTCCTCTGAAGCCACTGTCGCATTGGGGCCGGTAGATGCTCTGGACACCATTGTTTTGGCCGATTCCATAATGTCGTCCGCTGTATTTTCGAATATTTCCTTAATGGAGTAGGAGTTGCCCTGTCCGGTTTCGAAATAGGTTTTACTCATCATGTCCCCAAGGATGCCAAACAGAAAGATTTGAACCCCTGAAAGTAAAAAGACAGCGGAGAGTAGCGGCAGAACCGTATCGGAGAGGCTTTGGCCTTCAAAAAATTCGATTATCGTCCATACGCTGAATCCAAATCCAAAAAGTAACAGAAAAATGCCCAGGGTGCCCAGCAGATGGAGGGGTCTTACCGAGTACCGATTCCAGAACCATACCGCCACCATGTCGACAAACCCTTTAAATGCACGGCGCCAGTTGTACTTGGTGACCCCGGCGGTGCGGGGACGGTGATTAACCGTGATTTCGCCAATTTTAAATCCCTGAATTTTCAGGACGGCGGGAATGAAGCGATGCATTTCGCCGTACAGGGTCAGGTTACTGAAACATTCGCGTTTGTAGATTTTAAGCGAACAGCCCGAATCGTGGATATCATCGCCCACGATGAGGCGTCTAAGCAACCAGGCGCCGCGGGAGAAAAACTTTTTGGAAAACGAGTCCTGACGTTTCAGGCGCCAGCCGGACACCACATCCAAATCGTGAAGCTTCAGGTACGAAATCAGGTTGGGAATATCAGACGGGTCGTTTTGCCTGTCCCCATCCATGGTAATAATGTATTCCTTTGTTGCCGCTTTTATACCGCTGTCCATTGCCGCGGTCTGGCCAAAGTTTCTGCGCAGTCGCACATACCGAAGGGGGGCGAGCTGTTTGGCAACGAATGCACTTTTATCGGTCGAACCATCATCGACAAAAATGATTTCGTAATCGTAATTGTTTTTCTCGCATACCGCTTTAATATCCTGGTGCAACAGAACAATGTTTTCCTCTTCGTTAAATATGGGGACAACTATTGAAACGCTTTCCATTTTTAAGTCTTTGCCTTTCCTGACGAAAATCGTGAGCTGTTCATCCTGGCTCAGGAGTATGTGTTATCTGATGTTTCGGTTGATGCGCAGTACCTTGTGCCTGCCCTGGTTTAGCTCCTGTTTGATGAACAGTTTGATCCCATTTTCACTGAAAATCAGGTCATAGTCCATTTCGTTCAGGAATTTTTTGTACTTAGGACGAATCTTTTTATCCTGCACATCCCGGTCCAGCACCAGGTAGTAATCTGTATTGTTCAGGTGTTTAAACTGATAAAACTGTTCGCGGGCAGCGAAATGAACACCAACAAACAGACTGGCCGAAAGGGAGGCGTCAGCCGGAATGATGGCTTTGACTTTTTCAACAGACCGATACCTTTCAATCATGGCCGGTGTTGGATTTCGGTTAAACGCACTGTGCCCGGCCCGGAACGCGGATGTTTCGTGAAACACGCCATAGTTGTACGACAGACACAGGGTGGATACGAAAATGCCAGCCGCGATGGCCGCCACCGATTTGCGGTAGTGCAGCCCAAACTTTTTAAAAAATGAACTGGCTTCCAGATTTTTTACCACCAGCGGCGTCAGCGCGAAGAAAAACGGGTAGAGGAACGTGGCGTACTGGAACGCAATACTGTAGAGCGCCTGTCTCGTTACCAGCGCCGTAACGACCAGTCCATAAAAACAAATCCACAGTCGTTTACCGGCCAGCAGGGGCAGACCCAGCAGCGGCACCAGCAATTGCAGCAGGTACACCAGCTTGCCCTCAATGAGCGCGCCGCGGGCGATATACAGCGGGTTGGTCAGGACAGTAATGATGATACTCTCCAGCAGACCTCGCTTGCCAATCTCCAGCCTGTCAAAATAGTACTCGTAACTGAACTGCTCGTCCGTGGCCATGATTGTCAGTTTTACCGTGACAAAATATATCAGGCACAGCGCGATGGTGGCGATGCCCGCCTTGAGTGACTGCTTGCTGTAAAACAGGTAAAAGCCCGTAAACAGCATAATCAGCGACAGATCCTCCCTGGTCAGCACCAGCAGCACCAGTGTAACAAAATAGAGGGCGTAGCGTCTGGTATCGACAAAGTACATGGCCCACAGAATGAACGGCCCGGCCAGCGAGAGCGAATGAAAATCGTACATGGTCAGCCCGTGAATGGCCGGGTACAGCAGGTATGAGAAACACAGCAGGGCAGCGAACCAGTTGCGATTCAGATGGTGGATGGCAATGAGGTACAGGGGAATCACGCCCAGCGCAATCCACACCGCTTCGGTGATCATGACGGTTTCCGCGCTGGGATGGATAAGCATCACCGGCGAGAAGAGCACCAGAATGGGATCGAAATGGGCATAAATGTGGTATCCCCCAGGAACGATGGTGCATTTGAGAAATCGGCCGTGGATACTGTTGTACAGCGTGTTGACATAGACGCCGAGGTCGTAGTTGCCCGTGCGAAGGTTCTGGTGCTGAATAAACTGCAGCTCAAGGATGCGCCAGGCAAATGTTCCGGCAGCGGCGAGAATCACCACAATCGTAATGAGTCTGGCCCATCGGGGAGAAATGGACCAGCTGACTGCACGCGGCAGCCGGTGCCCGGCCAGTCGATACACCCAGATCATGACGATGGCAGCAATCAGCGCGCCGAGGAATATGACATAGAAGGGGTGCTTCTTCGCCAGGTCCGCCACTTCAAACGACAGAAACAGCGGAACGGTGACCACAATCATGGCATATCGGTTGAGGGTTCGAAACGTGGTCACGGGCGATATCTGTTTTTTTAGCCGGAGTAAGGTGGCGGTAACGAGGTACCCCAGAAAAACCAAGCCAATGGAAGTGGCCGAGATGATCATCATGGTGGGCAGCATCGTGGGAAGCAGCAGTTTGGGCATCTCGTTGCTGGACAGAAACTGGGGGGCTTCATTAATAAATGTAAGAATGGCGATGGTTACCCCGGGACTGAGGGCGATGATGAAGGTGAGGGGCAGCCACTGCATGGCCGAATCCAGCATCTTATGAGTGAATTCAAGCCCGTGTCCAACCCCGCGGTCAATGGGTTTAAAAGTGTTTATCAGTGTTTGGATAATCTTCATACCGGGCCGACATTACAATGACTGTGTTTCCCCTGCAATATGATTTGAACATTTCAAAAATATAAAGAAAACACGATATACACGCCACAGATTCCACGCCAAATCGCCTGTTTGGGTCGATTTCTTCCCGTGGATTCCGGCGTCGCTCCCAGGGTGGATTTTCGGTGTCCATTTTAATGGTGAACGATTGATTTAGACGGTGCGTCTGACCAGCAGTGCTGAGGGTACTCCAATACCCCCGTGACATTTGTCACAGGGTGACGATTGTCCAATTCCTTTAATCGCCGTTTTGTCTGGCGTCATCCCTTTGGCCGTTCCATTTGTCACATCCCTTCGTCTGGCCTTGTATTTGAATCTGCCCCAATCCGGGCCAGGACTGCGACTGGTACAGCAATTGCTCAACACCGTCGCGAAAATCGTGGTCACGCCGCGAGGGTATTCAGGCGCGTTACATTCAAGGAGCAGGTATGTCTAAATCTCTATTAAATCCAAAGTCGGTGGCCATTATTGGCGCCTCTGCCAAACCGGGCAAGGTGGGCTACGAAATTCTCGCCAATATGGTCGACGGAAAATTTGACGGGCCGATTGTTCCGGTGAATCCCGGGGCATCCGAAATCTGTGGCGTAAAGTGCTACCCCCGGCTTGGGGATTACAGTGGCAAAGTGGAGCTGGCCATTGTGGTGGTTCCCCCAAAAGCAGTATATGATGCGGTGAAAGACGCAATCTATCAGGGCGCAAAGGCCATCATCATTATTACCGCCGGATTCCGTGAAGTGGACGCAGAGGGATTGGCGCTCGAAAACAAAATCGCCGCGCTGTGTGAAGACCATCGTGTGAAACTTTTGGGCCCAAACTGTCTGGGCGCCATCAATCCACATCACAATTTTAATGCATCCTTCGCCAATCATATGCCGGACAAAGGCGGCATTTCCGTCATCAGTCAGTCGGGTGCCCTTTGCACCGCCATTCTGGACTGGGCCGCGGCCCGGCATCTGGGCCTTGCGCGGCTGGTGAGTATGGGCAACAAGGCCGGGCTGGATGAGAGCGACTTTTTAACGTACCTCGCCAAAGACGACGAAACCAAAGTGATTGTGGGATATCTGGAGAGTATCAATGACGGCAAACAGTTTATCCAGGCCGCCAGGAACGCATCGAGTCAAAAGCCGGTGGTGATATTCAAGTCCGGGGTGACCCAGGCGGGGGGCAAGGCGGCGTCAAGTCACACGGGCAGTCTCGCCGGTGCGGATATGGCCTATGGCGCAGCGTTTCGGCGTTCCGGAGTGGTGCGCGCCGATACATTCGAATCCATGTTTGACTACGCCATGGCCTTTGCCATGCAGCCATTGCCCAAAGGGGACCGGGTCGCCATTATCACCAACGCGGGTGGTCCGGGAATTATGGCGGCGGATGCGGTGGAGTTGTCGGGGATGCAGGTCAGTCCGCTGGCCACGGTGCATGCCAGCGCGTTGGCGGCCAAACTGCCTAAAGCCGCCAGTGTGTCCAATCCCATTGATGTGCTGGGGGACGCGCCGCCGAGTCGATATGTGGATGCGGTGGTAGCGGCACAGCAGGATGATTCCATTGATGCGATCATTGTTATTCTGACGCCGCAGGCCATGAGCAATCCAAACGAAACAGCCATCGAGATCGCCCACTGCGCCACCTCCCGCAAACCGATTCTGGTGTCGTTCATGGGCGGTCTCGATGTAAAGGAAGCCCGGGAAAAACTGATTGCCGAAAATATTCCCGATTATCCGTCCCCGGAACGGGCAGTGGGGGCGCTAAAGGCCATGTGGGAGTATCAGCGCTGGCTTAAGCGGCCACCGCGCATCCTGACACGATTTCCGGTGAACCGGCATCGGGTGGAGCGGATCATCAACAGACAGCGCAAAACGGGCCAGCCGCAGCTCGGCGAAGCGGCCGCCAAGGAAATATTAAAAGCGTACGATTTCAAGGTGCCGGTCGGCGCGCTTGCCCAGACGAGGGACGAGGCGGTGTCCATTGCCACACGGTCCGGATTTCCGGTGGCCATGAAAATCGCTTCGCCAGACATTATTCACAAGTCGGACATGGGTGGGGTCAAGCTGAATCTTGGGGACGCCAGCGCCGTGGAAGACGCCTACGACCTCATGATGCTGCGGATTCGCGAGCGGGCGCCAGAGGCAGATATTCACGGGGTGTACGTGGAGAAAATGTGCAAGCGTGGCCGCGAAGTGATTCTGGGCATGACCCGGGATCCCCAGTTCGGCCCGATGCTGATGTTTGGTTTGGGCGGCATTTTCGTTGAAGTAATGAAAGATGTGACCTTCAACATCGCACCGGTCACTCACGATGAAGCGATGCAGATGCTGGAAAGCACCAAGTCCTTTGCACTGCTCAAAGGCACCAGGGGGCAGAAGGAAGTGGACTTGTCGGCGATTGCAGAGGCGCTGCAGCGTATCAGCCAGTTGGTGACTGAGTTTCCAGCGATTCAGGAAATGGATATTAACCCGTTCATGGTGGGAGAAATCGGTGACGAGTCCATCGCCGCGGATGCGCGCATTACCCTGTCGACCGCCGTTTTGGCAAGTGAGGTAAAAAAATGACAGCTTCTACAGAACTGAAAAAAGCACCCGGCGATGGCTGGCTGGAAGAATACCGCAACATGATAGCAACAGCGGATGAAGCGGTAAAACAGATAAAATCAGGTTTCCGTGTGTTTGTGGGGACCGGATGTGCACAGCCTGAACTGCTGGTGGATGCGCTGGTGAAACGTGGCGGAGACTTGGTGGATACCGAGATTGTGCATCTGCTGACCCTGGGACATGCGCCGTACGCCGCTGAGGACCTTGCGAAAAGCTTTCGCGTCAACAGCTTTTTTATTTCCAAAAATGTGCGCAATATTATTCAGGAAGGGCTTGGGGATTATACCCCAATCTTTTTGTCGGATATTCCAAAGCTGTTTTCGAGCGGCCAGCTGCCTCTCGATGTGGCACTGGTGCAGGTTACGCCGCCGGATGAAAAAGGCATGTGCAGTCTGGGTATCTCGGTGGATATTGTGAAGAGCGCAGTGGCCAATGCGCGATACGTGATTGCGCAGGTGAATCCTCAGATGCCACGCACCATGGGCAACAGCAGCATAAGTGTATATGATTTGGATGTATTGGTGCCTTCGGATGTGCCGCTCATCGAAGTGGAGAAGGACGAGGAAACCGAAGTGAGTCGTCAGATTGGCGAGTATGTGGCCGCACTGGTGGAGGATGGCTCCACAATCGAGTTTGGCATTGGTGAGATTCCCCAGTCTGTGGTGCCTTTTTTAAAGGACAAAAAAAACCTGGGAATTCATACGGAGATGTTCACTGACGCCATCATTGATCTGGTGGAGTGCGGTGCGGTGGATGGGTCCCGCAAGAGTATCGACAAGGGCAAAATCGTGGCATCGTTCTGCATGGGAACAAAGCGGCTTTACGATTACATTGATGGAAATGATCTGTTTTCATTTCATCCCACAGAGTACGTGAACGATCCGTTTATCATCGGTTCCGGCCATAAACAGGTGGCCATCAATGTCGCACTCGAGGTGGATTTGACAGGGCAGGTGTGTGCGGATTCGCTTGGAAAACGTTTTTACTCCGGCATTGGTGGACAGGTGGATTTCAATCGCGGCGCCGCCCGGAGCGAAGGTGGCAAGTGCATCATTGCGATGCCTTCCACTGCGAAGAACGGCACAATTTCCCGGATAAAGTCAATACTCGATGAAGGGGCAGGGGTAGTGACCACCCGAGGTGATGTGCATTATGTGGTGACCGAATTCGGTGTGGCGTATCTTCATGGCAAGAGTGTCCAGGAGCGGACCATCGCATTGATTTCCATTGCACATCCCGACTTCAGAGCCGAACTGACGCGGGAGGCGGTTGCCGCCCGGTATCTGCGTCCGGACCATGCGGCGATAGAAGGCAAGATTGTGGTGGGCCCCAGAGACTACAATGCCGTGCACATTATGGATGATGGCACAATGCTCGCATTCAGGGCCATGCATCCGACGGACGAGCCGCGACTGACGGAACTGATTCATGCGCTCTCAAAGGAGACGATGTACTATCGGTTTATGCATCAGATGAAAACCGTGGAGCGCAAGGAAATTCAGAACTTTGTGTACATCAATCACCGCACGGACGTGGCAATAGTGGCCACGCTGCCGGAGGCCAACGGAGACATCATTGTCGGCATTGGTCGCTATTATCTGGATCAGAGCACAAATATGGCGGAGCTGGCGTTTGTGGTGCGGGACGACTGGCAGAATCGCGGCATCGGATCGGCGTTGTACCGCCATCTGTCGCTCATTGCCATACGCAACGGCATTAGCGGATTCACTGCGGAAGTGCTGCGGGAAAACATTGCCATGCAGGCGGTCATCAACAAGAGCCAGTTTGATGTTAAAAGTAAACCCAGCGGAAACGTGTACAGTTTCAACATCCGTTTTTAAGCAGTCTGGTACGCTGGTTTTACAAAGTTATTCCCGCAAAAACGGGAATCCCGAATGATGCAAACAGAAACCCGCTTTGGTGCGGCTGACACCTGCATGAGGATACCGTGGAAAAGCAAATTGTATTTATGCACACACCGGCGCTTGACGAAGGCGGATATCCGGAGGATTGCCCCTTTAACAGCCGGCGCGGCGGCAAAACACTCAAAACGATTATGTCGCTTGGGTTGCTGGACGAACCTGGCACCCGGGTGATGGCGCCTGCACCTGTGACCCGGGAGGAGGCACTTAGGTTTCATACCGAAGCGTACCTGGATGTGCTGGAACAGGCCGGGAAAGGTCAGCATAACTACAAGGCGCTTAAGATGGGTATTGGCACCCCGGATTGCCCAGTGTTTAAAGACATGCTGAACTTCTCGCTGCTGGCATCCGGCGGCACGGTCACCGGTGCCCGGCTGCTGATGAACAACGAGGCGGATATCGTCTTCAATCCCCATGGGGGATTTCACCACGCCCATCCGGCGACTGCCGGTGGATTCTGCTACATTAACGACGTGGTGATTGCGGCACAGCTTTTCGTGGAGGCGGGGCAGCGGGTTGTGGTGCTCGATTTGGACGCCCATCATCTGGATGGTGTGCAGGACGCGTTTTACGATACCGACGCAGTGACAACCATTTCCCTGCATGAGAGCGGCAAGACGCTTTTTCCAGGCACCGGACACGAAAATGAACAGGGAATCGGAAAAGGGAAGGGGCACAGCATCAATGTCCCACTGCCCGTGGGGACGTTTGATGACATATACCGATACGCATTTGTCCAGGTGGTCGAACCCGCAATTGAACACATTGCCCCCGACGTGATTATTCTCGAAATAGGCATGGATGGTCTGGCCGGTGACCCCCTGGCCCATCTGAATCTGACCAATAATGTCTACGCGGAATTACTTGAGCGATTGGTGGCATTCAATACCCCCATGCTGGTTGTCGGCGGGGGAGGATACAATGTGCGCGACACGGTGCGAAGTTGGGCGCTTTGCTGGAGCGTGCTGACCGGCGCCATGGCGGAGGAGATGGCGCTGATGGCGGGCATGGGGGGGGTAATGCTCGAAAATACCGCCTGGTTTGGCGGGCTGCGCGACCGCACGCTGTTATCCCACGGAGGCTACCGGGAAGAGGTGGAAAAGGAAATTAAACGGGTGGTTCAGTACATCCGGGATACCGTCTTTCCATCATTTGAGATTTAATCTGCCTGAAAGCCCGTCGACTGTTGCAAAACTGCCGCCCCTTAATCATATTTGCAGGGGACGCCTGCATCGAAATTCACAGTCCATCGCTGATACATGCCTTTTCCCGAAACAGCCCGGTTGATGACCATTTCACCTGTGTTGAAAATCAGATGGCGACCCTGAGACGCCAGAAGACAGCATGAAGTTAAAATAATGTCATGATTTTAAAGGTTTGGGGATGAAGGAGGCCAGACTGGCACCGGGCACGCAGGGAAATAATCGTTGCACTGGTGACGGCCCCGGCGTTATGGTAAAATTCGATTTGAATTTATAGTCACACAAAAGAAATAAAATATTCGTGAAACCCACCCTCTCTTCTTAGCTGGGCACCACTGCTCCACGACGAATTGAGGAGATGAAACCGGTCAATCGATTCATGACAGAGACATCTATATTTTTAACGGATTTGCAATTAGCGCAGAGCGCTATGAAAAATCGTGAAGACGAGGAGATTCTGTTGCGACGGCTTTATCCTCGAATTGTGCAAATGGTGAGGTTCGCTGGCGGGAACCATAGCCAGGTGGATGATATAGTACAGATGGCAGCGATACAGGTGATAAAAAGTTTGAAGTGGTACAAGGGTCTCGGCAGCCTTGAATCGTGGGCTGGGCGAATATCTTATCGAACAACAATGAAAGCGTTGAAACGTAAGCGTAACCTGGAGGTAGTTCAGATGCCGTTTTTTGAACAGGACCTCTCGAGCGGAGAAACACCTGAAAAATCAACATCAAGGCGGCAGCTGTTCGATGTGTTAATCGACAAGCTGAATGTAATTCCCAACAAACGGAGGGTGCCTTTGCTGCTTCATATCGCATATGGATATACTATTCGGGAGATATCAGAAATGCTGGATGTATCTCCCAATACAATAAAGGACAGGATGAAAACGGCATTCAGAGAGTTTCAGTCAGTTCTGGATGAAAATCCCAACCTTATCGCAACTATGCTGGAGGATTTGTGATGATGGGAACAACAGAGCGGCACGGACAATTGTCCTGCCAGATGGCCAACGCGCTTTTCGAGAAATTTGTTTTGGAGGAACAGCTTTCTCGGGAAGAACATGAACAATTCAGAAAACATACGGAGAATTGCCCCAGGTGTGGCAATGCCTTCCGACTGACGTCGGCACTGCCGAAACTGGCTTTGATGGCCTCAGAGGGCGACTACGAAGCTGAGATTTCGCAGGTACTTGATATTCTTCAGGCTGAACGCGACCGGAATAAGAAACGAGTGCGGATTGGCGTCATTCTCGCCGCAGCCGCAATGCCGCTGCTGGCGATACTGATTGGGAAGTCAGTATTTCAGGATACGCCGACTGAACCCGCGACTCTGAATGTGGCCGCGTCAGCTTGTCTGCCTGCCGCATCAGTGGAGCCGGTGCCCGGGGTTCATCTGAATCATTGTGAGGGGGATGCACTGTCAACCACTGTAAAGGATGGTATGGTTGCGGTGTCACTGCAGCATGGCACAGTTGCGTTGTCCGTCGATCCCAATCGACCGAATAAAAAAACGGTTTCGGTAATGGCGCCTCAGGGGGAGGTTCGGGTAAAGGGAACAGTGTTTGCCGTGCATGTGGACCAAAGGGACAACACCCATGTGGAGGTGTTTCGCGGTACGGTGGCGGTTGTTCCTGTTGGGGACGATGCGGTTGCGTTTGATGTGTCCGCCGGACATGGGGCTCAATTGGTCCAACGCCAGGTGTATGCGCTTGAAAACCCGGCCGGTCAGGTTCTGGTCGATGCATTGCCCCAGAGCGGTTCCGGTGCGATTGATCACACTGCGGATTCGGTCGAACCATCCCCAGATGTCGCATCTGCGGCGGCCGTGCCTCAGACGATATCCGAAATATCAGATCGCAACGGGACATCCGTTTCTCACCGAACGACTCATTCAACGGGCGCCAATGGACGGATGCCGGCGTCGAAATCAATGGATGCACTTATTGAAAACGCCCGCGTGTGTCTGCTCTCTCACGATTGGCACTGCGCTGCAGCGAATTACAACAGCGTGCTGAATAAATATGCCCGCCTGCCTGAATCCAATACGGTTCTCATCAGTCTCGCCAAGATTGAGCTTAGACACCTTGGAAATCCGCAAAAGGCGCTAAAGCACTTCAATACCTATTTGCGCAAAGTGCCCGACGGACCACTGGCTGAAGAGGCATTGCTTGGGATGGCCAATTCCTACCGGCAGCTGAAGCTGGAAGACAAGGAAAAGAAGGCGCTTCAGCGGTTTGTCAGCGAGTATCCCAACAGTGCCCTCAGAACCAAAGCCAGCAACCGTCTGGAACAGCTCGAAACGTCATCGGCGAGCAATCTGTAGAGTCCAGCAAGTTAGAATTGACCCTGTCAGGCAACCGCGTCCGTCTTTGAACCTATGATTTTGTCCACTACAGCTGAATGATGAGCCCCAGCTGGAGCATGGGTTTGACAATATACGGTTTGAGAACAACATCGGGGGCGGCGGCGGCGCGGGAGATCAGATACTTTTTTTCGTTCAGCGCGATACCCGAACCGAGGCGCAATATCATAATGAAACCGGTTTTGAATACCCACCCGCCACTTAGGGAAGGGGTCACTGAATGGATGGCCCCCGATTCCGGGCGCTGAATAGAGATGGATCCATCCACAGATTCATTCGCATAGGAATGCAGGCTGGTACGCCACTCGAGTCCAGCTCTGAATTCAAGGGGACCGCGAACAACCCGCCTGGCCATCCCGGCGGATATGTCTCTGGTCATCACCGAAAACCGGTATGCATTCGTTTCAAAGGTCAGGGTGCTGTTTTGCGTAAAAGCGATACCGGCAACGTACTTTGAATGAAGCAAAAAGCCCAGTCCTGCCTGGACACCGTGCGTGAATGTTCTGTCAGCAAAAACGCTCCCGCTGTATGCGGCAAACAGCTCGGAATGATATTTTTTCTGCACGACGGTGGCTGGCCTGGGCAGCGGTCGAAATGTCTCCTGTGGCGATGACTTGGATTGGGCCAACGTGGATTCCTCGGCCACAATCGTGTCTTCCAGCATACTGGAAACCGCATTGGCGATAGTTTCAAATCGCGTTGCATGATTGTCAGACGCCAGATTCAGCCTTCGAGTATGAATGCTGCCTTCCGGCTTTCCACTGATATAGATGGACACGACACAGGTGTCATCCCGGTCCAGTATCCAGAAAACCATCTGAGCGTCGTACCGTTTTGAGACCGTCGCCGCCCCGGTGGTCGGTGCCTCAAGGTCGAAGCGGTTCTGTGGGACAGATACTTCTCGGATGGCGATTTCTGTTGCCGAAAGTTGCGCCCGAATCGCCTTGAGCAGTTCGGGCGAATTAAGGGATATCCCTTCTATTTTCAGCATGATAGCAGACGATTCCGCTGTCCTGTCCGCCGTTGCGCCATGTCCGGTCCAGGGATAAATCAAAAGAAATGCGAATATCCACAACGCTGACGCAACAGATTTGTCACTGTGTGGCAAAACGGTACGGAGTGGCTTCCAGTACCTCCGAAATCGCATGGTATTGAAATTCATATCCTCATTGATACGACTTTTTCCGCAATTAGTCTATGTGCGCAATTTTGTTTCTGAACTGGGGTTGGAATTCAGTTTCCGGAGGGCGGGATGACGCAGATGATTTTGGTGACTCCGGCGTTGTAGTCCTTTCGGTATACGTATGTTACCGAGTTTTTGACGCTGAAAACGGCTTTCTGGTTGTTGGCTATCTCCGATGGCTTTCCCAGACCATACTTGATTTTCATGTTTTCCCAGTAGCGTTTTTCATCATTGCTGTTCATATTCAGCACGCGGCTTCTGAAATCCTGCCGCAGCTTTTCGTCTGCCGGCACGACCGGAATGACATTGGCTCCGTTTTTCCATGCTTTTCGCACTTTTAAAAACAGGTCCCGGGCAACCACCTGGCTGACCGAGGTGTCCGGTACTGATTTGTTGGTGATAACAAGGATGTCATTGGGATTCTCGGCAGCCGCTTCTGCGGTCGATGGCCACTGCTGGATGGATATCCAGATGACGAAAAATGCAAGGGGGCCGACGGCGAAAAACGACTTTCGTTTGGATACGCTGTATGTTTTTTCTGGCATATTCATACTCCTTGCTTTCCAAACTCAGAAGGATACCGCCAGCTGGGTGGCTGTGGTCCAAACGGTTGCTTTCATGTCGTTGATGAATGTTAAATCAAACCTGGATGCTTCCGCTTTTAAACAGACCACCGACGACGGCTTATAGTTCAGTCCAAAATTGACAATATTGATTTCATATCCTTTCAACTCATCCCTCGGCCGGTCGTATTCGTAACCCACGTATGGCGTAAACGTGTGACTCCCGAGTATTTTGGACAGTGGCAGTTCATATGCCAGCAATGCATAAAATAAACTGGTGTCATAATTGGGGGTGACCCAGTTCTCGCTGTTGCCCCAGACCGATATGGGGCGCGCGCTGTCATTGAATTGGGTGGTGCTGCCCAGATATTCAGCCTGCAGGCGGACCCCGTAAAACGCGACGAGGAAATCGGCTGCAACGGAGTATTCTTTGTAATTTTCGAGCAGTTCCTCATTCCAGTATGCAAATATTTTGTCTGAATACTCGCCGTAGTAGCCATATCCGCCCAGTGCGATTTCAAGCTTTGGCCCGCTGTAGGTCAGTTTCAGCCGCAGGCCCAGTCCCTTGTTGTCGTCGTAGTCAACCACCGTATCGGCAGAACCGCGACCATTTGAAACCGTGAAGGCATAATCGAGGCGGAGGGTGTCTGCTGGGAAGACCCGCCCAAAAATCTGAAGGCCCAGCTGGTTTTTGGGCATGGGCGTTTTGCCAAGAACTGCCGGGGGCGTGATGGTGTCGTTTTCGAAAGGGGGCAGAATCGACAACCTTACCGTGCTGGCGTGATCTTCGTGCCAGATACCGTATGGTGACAGAAAATAACCCACTTTGACGCCCAGAAACTGGAACGGTTCCCATTTGAGCCAGGCTCGCTGCAGCATGACGCCACCCCAGCGGAACTGTTGCTGAGTGTAAGGGTCAACAATCACTGTGCTTTGCCGTTCGGTGTCGCGAAAGTCATTGGTCATCCCGCCGTTGGGCAGGAACGAAAACTGCATTTCCGCAAGAAATGACAGGGTCGAAGTCAGCTTGCTGTCAAAATACAGGTTGAGATGCTGCATTAAAAACTGCGGAGATGTATTTACAAACCCATCGCCCTCTCCAAAGAAGGCGTCGTCGCTGAAGCGCTTGTGCATAAAGGCCACATCAAAGAATCCAAAAAAACGGGATCCTGTCTCCAGGTCGGATTCAGAGAGATCGGCAAGGTCTTTGAATTCCAGCTGCTCCAGTCTGGCATCGTATTCTGCTTTCATGTCGGCCATTTGCTGCTTCAGCGCTTCGATTTCAGTGCTTGATGGGGCATCAGAAGTGGATTCTGATGTCTGTAGTTCGGATTTGGTATTGTCGTTGGCGAAGGATGCCTCTGCAGCCGTGTCGCTTTGGCTGTCGGCAACGACTTCCTGTGCATCCTGCGGGGCGACTGCTGCTGTGGATGTTGCGTTAGGTGAATCTGCCGCGTCGTCCTGCGCCAATGTGGTGGCGGCGATGAACAGGAAGCCTACAGAGACGGCGATTGTTGATAATGCGGTTTTAGTGATGTTATTCAGTTTACGCATATCGTATCTCCATATTGAGCATAAAAATCTGTAGGCATGCAGTGGATAGGCCAGTCATTCTTGTTAATCGTATCGCAGCAAGTGTATTCGTCGGGGCAGCTGTCGGGAGAGACGGTGCAATCTCTTACCGAGCAAAATCCTTCAGCAGTTCCTGGGATTAAAACGCAATAGTCCGCGTTGTACTGGGTGCAATCCGCATCGCTGGCGCACGCTTCGCCCAAAACAGGCGGAGGGGAAGTGTCGTTTGTGTCAACAATCGCAGTATCCTGCGGAACAATGCAGGAGACCCCGCTTGTGTCCAGTTCATAGTCGCCGCAGCGGTTATCGTTATCCGCGCAGGATAGAGCGAACATCAGCCATATCAGATTGAACAGTATCAACGTTTTTCGCATTCTTGATTCTCCCTTCGGCAAATTGGCATTTTTCACGCAGTGCTGTGCAACATATAATTGTTTTCACATTCTGCGGAGCCTCTTTGAAGTCGTATTGAAATGATACTATATGCCGCGTGAAAGACAAATAATTCGAAGTAAGGTGACGGTCGGGTGGAATCGACCGGTGACTGGATTACATCAGATACCTGAATAATCTGAACAGGGTTGGTGAAACTAAATGGGCGCTGCCACCACACAGACGGCATCCACCACCAGGGTGCCGCCGGTCACTTCAATTGCCACGGTGTGTTCTCCATCATCCAGCCCGCGCAGACTGTAGGTTTGCGTAAAGTCCCCCACCGCTCGGGTGCCGGCAGCCGCTTCGACCACGTCTCCATCGACAGTCACCTTCAGCCGTGCGGAGCCATCGTTGGGCCCCATAATGTCGATGCCGACGCCAAAGAAACTATATTCCAGCGCCGCGCCACTGCCACCGCTCGAAAGAGAGCGCTGAATATTGTACATGCTTTTGCCATTGGCATGGGACCACCCACCCCTGTACTGGAGCGCGGGCGCGGGCGGGTCATTGAGGTCGTGCATTTCCATGTTATCCAGCAGCTCGGCGTAGTAGGGCGGATAGCCATCCACCGTTTCAACCAGCAGATTGTCGAATCGGGTGGGATAATATCCACTGGCCAAATCGATGCGGCCGGAAAGTCGGGGATTGGGGTCGTTGTATACGTTAATGGCTTCGCCATCAATGAACGCGGTCACCTGGTCTTCCACAACTTCAAGGGCGATATTGTGCCAGGCGTCAAATGCGGTGTCGAATCCGGATATGGCATCGGTAACGTTGCCGGATGCGACAGAGGTGCCATCCACCCACATGGACCAGCCGCCGTCATGCCAGAACCTAAGCGCATAAGGCGTGCCGCTCAGGGTGTGGGAATTGCCGCCGCCCTGCTGTCTGGCGCCGACCGCAGCGTAGTTGTCGCCGCCTTCGGTGCCGTTGTGTTCAAACGATACATCCACACTCACTTTGTAATTGAGCCAGCGGCTGTCGCCGATACCGGTGATGGGGTCGCCGTTGTTCCAGGTGGCGCCGAGGCCCTGGGTGGATTGATCCACCTGCTGCCTGAGGAACGGGTCGCTGCCTTCGGAAACAACTTCGAATGCCCCATTGCGTTCACTTGTGTAACGGGGAATCGCCCCGGTATCGCCGCCACGTGACGAAATAAAGTCTTCTGTGCCGGTGATTTCGGCGTCGGCGCCAAAGGTGGGGACGGTTTTGTCAGAATAATCAAAGTCGTCGGCGTATAGAATATTGTCTGTCGTATCCTGCTCATCTCCGCTGGCGTTGGTGTCGAGGACAGTCCGCTTGCCTTCCACCGGCAGTGGGGTGTGGTGCTCCACATCGTTCCAGTTAACCAGTGTGGAAGCGGTAATGACCGAGTACGGTTTTGCTTTCACCGTGTAGCCGCCTGACCCATCGGGCGCCAGGCTGCAGCGGTACTGCATGTAATTGCTGTTGAATGGGGTCCCCTCATCTCTGCCTCTGGTTTCCCACAGTTCCAAATCGGGCGCATCCGAGTAGGCCATGTTGCTGGTTTCAATGCGGTAGGTGCGCTCGTATTCGCTGTCGTTCATCAGGACCACAGAGAAATTCTGTTTGTCCGGGGACGCCAGTGTCATGTAGTTGGGAATGCCGTTGCGTCCGTTAATCGGATTGGTTCCCGTCGCGCCACTGGCGCTGGCCTGTGGAACGACGCGCCAAATACCGTTGCTGTTGCTGTCATTCTCCCAGCCTGCTTTGGAGAACCAGCTGAAATGCCGCAGTATCTGCAGACCCGCATCGTAGTGAATCCATCCCGACCACGGGTCTCGCGCGCTGAGGAGCTCTTTAAAGGAATACTGACCGCCTTCGTAGAATGAACCAATGGCGGGCTGATATATAAAATGTGTTCTGCGTGAATTCACAAACCCCTTGATGATGGTGTTGCCCATTTCGAGGGGGCCGTTGGTGCCGCCAATGCCGGTGCCAGGCACGGACGGATCTCTCATGTTGTTGTTGGGGCGAAATGCGCTGTTGCTGAATGTGGCCTGCGCCTCGCTGTTCCATACTTGCTCGTCAAACTCTTCTGCGAGCCGTTTGAAATTGCCGTCGCCATCATCGTCGGTGAAATAGTGGTATGCGGAAACGGTCACCGCGTCTCTCAGGGCGGCATCGGAAACCATGTCATCCCCAAAGGAAGGGGCGTGGGATTCATCCGAAATGATCAGCTCAATGGCGTTGTAAAGTGCCTGTTCCTCGCTGCTTTCGAATCCGGTGCTATCGGTTCTCACCCTGGATGCGTAATCTTTGGTCCAGTTGAAATTGGGCCCTCGTTCATTTTCGCCGGGATTCACATAATCGACCATGTAGCCGTATTGGCGATACGCCGCCAGAATGGTGTTTTTAAACCAGGTGTAAATATTGTCGTTGCTGGTGCCCACCCAGCCGGGGGCGTGCCAGCGCAGAATACTTACCTTTAAATCGGGATTAACGATTTTGGCGTCGGCGGCCAGCTGGAACCCGGGATGACGCCTCACATTGGCCTCTTCTGATGACCAGCGCATGGTTGCGGGGTCCGGACCGGTGGACGTGTTGCGGTCGTTACCCATTTCGATTTTGACGTGTGTCATGATGGGACGGCTCCCGCCAAACAGAACGCGCAACAGTTTTTGATACGCTTTGGGGTGCTGTGATTTGTAGTCCATCAGCAGCGCGCTGGTGCCGTTTGCGCTGAGCACCCCAAAACCTTTAAAGGTCAAACCGTTCACGTTGTCGCTTTGAATGTCGTTGCCGTTGATTCTGATTGTGGCATCCGGGTTGCCATCCATTGCTTCGCACACGGTGGGCGCATCCGGAACAACTATATCCGCATCGGTATCGCTGTCGGTATCAGTATCTGCATCAGAATCCGCATCGGTATCGGTGTCAGAGTCTGCATCGGTATCGGTGTCAGAGTCTGCATCGGTATCGGTGTCAGAGTCTGCATCGGTATCGGTGTA
>JAFGWT010000367.1 GCA_016937015.1 Deltaproteobacteria bacterium
CGCCGGGCAACGACGATTTAACCAGTGTGGAGCTGGCAGAGATGTATCAGCAGTGCGTGGATCGCGTGGCGTCCACCTGCGGCGATGAGGTTCCCGTGCCGGCGGAGGTATGCAGCCCCGAGTCATTGAAGATGTGCACCGACTGGTATTTGTATATGACTGCACTTGAGGCCACCTGCAATGATGTATGGGACGATATGGCCGGCAGTGCCACCATCGATGATGACCAGTCTGTCCCTTACGAAGGGACCACCGAACCCGACGTTCCCCCTGTCAGCGGACAGGGGGATGGCAGCAGCAGCAGTGATGATACCATCATCATTTCCGGACTCTATCCCATGCGAGGGCTGGCCGACCCGGCGGATCCGTGGGTGGTGACCGCATGTTGCGAAGAACTGGATGGCGACAGCCGGAATGTCGACATGTATCAGGATATTCAGGTGTGTACCGGGAATCTCACCAGCACCGATTGCGCTGCGATTTTCGACTGTCTGGCGGAGGCGGCCGAGTCGCGGCAGGACATCGATTATGGCGAGAATCGCGTAATGAACACCGCCGACGAAGAATCCAACACCGCATCGGATCCGCTGCAGGGCGACGGTGCGGGCAGCAGTGACGGCGTCCGCGATCTGGAAGGCGCCGCGGATGATGCGGATGATATCGCGGACGATGAGACGTCCGGCAGTTCCAAAGACAGCGGCTGCGCCATCACGACCCCTGGCCAGACGGGCATCTCTCTGCTTTCACTTCTTCTGTAACCCCCTGTGGCGTCATCCACCTCAACCGGTTGTATCAAATCGGACGTTTTCAATCCGCCAGGTACCATCGCCAAGCATTTTTTGAACATTGAAGGAAATGCGCTGGCCAGCGCTGATGCGCGCAAGGTTTTTTTGAGCCGCTTTGGTGAGGTTTTTTTTGGGCAGTTCCACTTTCACCAGCGAAAGACCGGTTTCAGTCTGTAAACACACCTCCCAGAAAAAGGCGTGTTTGGAATGGGTCTTCAGACGAAACAGCGTGCCACTGACGGACAGTGGGGCATCCGGGATCCCCTCCAACCCGCTTTTGTTCTGCTTCGAATACACATGGCCAATGAATGGCATGATGGTGCGATCCAGCCCAGCCAGTTGCCCCAGCCGCGCCACTGACGGCGAAAGCGACGCTTTAAGCACCTGGTGACACCACTCCCCGTCCCTGCCTGCCACCGGACACGCCTCTCCTTTCGCGCAGGGATACCACACCTGATATCCCCCCCCCAGCAGCAAGGTGCGCACCTCACTCATCAGGCGAAAGGATTCCTGGGTGCCTGGTTCGATAAAAATCATGGCGTCCGGGTCCAGCCGCGCCAGCAGCCTGTTAAATGCGGAACCCCCCATTTCGTTGACCACATTTCCAAACAGCGCCAGCCGCTGCACCCCCGCCTGCCTTTGGGGGACGGATGCGCCAAACGCGGCGGTCATCTCCGGATAGCGCATTTGGCGAAACTTCTGCGCCTGTCGCAGCATGAGGGGCGCGGCATCGATAAAATGAAATGTTGTGTGGTTCAGGGGCGACACATGCTGCGCGCGCAGCCATTCATACAGTGCAAACCCATAGGTGCCTGGACCGCATCCAAAATCGATAATTTCAAGGGGCGTATCCAGTGTCAGCGGAAACCCTGAAAGCTGAGAGAGCACAAACGGCAGTTTCTGCATATTGGTGGGCAGGTAGAAAGCGGCATATGCGCTCACCAGCGCCGGGTCATCCCCATATCCGGCCAATCGGTGACGCCCTGCGGTAAACCGGTCATTCAGCTCGCCGATGCACCGCTTCATTTCCGCATCCGTGAGGGACTGCAACAGGCCATCCGCCAGGGTATCAAAATCTGTCATTCGCTGTTTCTCTCGGTCATTGTCCCGCCCTTCGATGGCATTTTTTATTTATGACGGTTCTCATTATAATGCTGCGACGTGTTTTCGTGTTCTGTATACTGAAAAAATCAACATGAACAAAGGGGAGTACTTATGGAACTGAAAAAAACTTATCGACCTAAACGCGGCGTTTTTGAAAGCACCCTTGCGTGCAACTTAAGATGTCGTCACTGCGGTTCCAGTGCGGGCATTGCCAGAGACGATGAATTGAGCACCGACGAATGCAAATCGCTGTTTGAACAGCTCAAAGGCATTGGGCTCGAGTGGCTTACCATCAGCGGTGGCGAGCCCATGACCCGTCCTGACTGGGCTGAACTCATCGCCCTGGCCAAAGGCGCCGGTCTGGGGGTGGCCATGATCACCAATGCCATTGCCCTGGACGATGACGCAGCCAAACGGGCCAAAGACGCCGGCATTGATTCCATTGGTCTCAGCATTGATGGGCTTGAGGCCACCCACGATCGCATCCGTGGCAAAAAAGGGCACTTCAGGGTGCTCGAAGGGGCCATGGCGCGACTGAAAAAGAACAGCATTCCCTTTGGGGCCATTACCACCATCTGCAACGACAACATTACCCAGCTCGAAGAGATGCAAAAATACATTGCGGCCAGCGGCGCCTATTCGTGGCAGGTGCAGCTGGGCTCGGACATGGGCAATCTCTCCCACCATCCCGAAATGCTCATTTCGCCCCGTCAGCTGCCCAGACTCGAAAAACGTCTGGCAGATATGATTGTATCCGGGCCCGTCAAAATCCACTGCGCCGACTCGCTGGGATACTTTGGCCCCCACGAAAAAATTCTGCGCAGCCCCACCGGCGGCCACTGCTGGGCCGGATGCGGCGCAGGAAAAACCAATATTGGCATCGAATGCAACGGCAATATCAAGGGGTGCCTCTCCATCATGGCGGGATACAATCACAAAGGCATCGACTATGTGGAAGGCAATATCCGTCACACGCCCCTCGCCGACATCTGGCACCGCCCCGGCGCATTCGCCTACAGTCGGGACTGGAGCCACGCCGACCTGACGGGATTCTGCGCCAGCTGCGACTACGCCGAGCGCTGCAAAGGGGGATGTCTGGGCAAACGCGTCTCTGACGGCAATCTGACCGAAAACCCCATGTGCGTGTACCGCGTGCTGATGGAGTCATCGGAAGAACCTAAAAAGCTGGCCCAGGCCGCCGCGGTCTTTTTCGCATTTGCGCTGGGGACCTCGACCATGGCCTGTGATGATGTGGATGTCGTTTCGATTTATGGCATCCAGTCGGACGACACCGAGACGGATACCGCCACGGACAATGATACCGCAACAGAAACGGCGTCCGACACCGATTCGGCAACGGATGACAGTATGGACACTGGCACCGGAAAGGCAGATACGGAAATGGTGGCGCTGTATGGGATTCAAATGCCGGACACAGACTCGAACGTTCTCATCCCCCCCTACAATATTCCGCCCATGGATACAGACACCGCCACTGAAGTCGGCGGCGATACAGACACCTACGCGGTGGACTGGTACGGTATCCAGATTCCAGACACGGAAACTGTCGCGGTGGACTGGTACGGTATCCAGATTCCAGACACGGAAACGGTGACGGTGGACAAGTACGGCATACAGGTTCCCGATACGGAGCCTGTCATTGCCCTGTATGAGCTGACCCCTCCCAACCCGACTGATGCCGACAAAAAAAACGTGGAGAAACTGGGCGTCCGTTCCGGCGTGATAAGTGACGGCAATGACGACTGACATCACATATATCGATAAGCTCTACGACACTGCGCTGAAACACGCCCAGTCCGGTGCCCTGTCGCAGGCGAAAACGGTGTTGACCCAAATCCTCGAACTGTCACCGGCCCATCTCAAATCGCTGGACCTGATGGGATACGTTCAATACTTTTTAAAAAAGCCCCAGGAGTCCATCCGCTATTGCGAAGAGGCATTGCGCATTAAACCGAATCACGCCTACGCACTCAAGGGACTGGGCATTTCCCAGGCGGCCTGCGGACAGATCGATGAAGGCGTGACCAATCTGAAAAAGGCCATCTCCGTTTCCCCCAAATATTTCGACCCCCACTGGGATCTCGCCGTTACCCTGGCCCGCGCCGGCCGCACCGAGGATGCGGTAAGCCAAATCGAAACCGCCATCAGCGCGTTTCCCGAGCAAAAAGACCGGCTGCTGTTCCTTAAGTCAAAAATCGAAAGCGGCCTGGCGGGTTAGACCCGTTCAATCTTCCGTTGACCTTGTAGCGCCTCATCGTCCTGCCGAAACATCTGGCTTTCCAGGCTGCCGGATTCCATCCCCTTTACATTGTTTCGGTCTAAACAGAAACGCTTTGAAGATGCACCAATACGTTCCACAATCAAAAGCCAGGACACCCGCCTTCGCCATGACGACACATATGACAGTTTCGTTGGAAACTCGATCTCAGACAGTGATCCAGACCCGGCACGGTCTGAGTTTAAACGTGTTCTTCCGCTGCTGCGATTTGCTGAACTGACAGCTTGAGTGGCGTGAGTTCTTTTTCCACGACCCCCCAGACGATGTCCCAGTCCACATCGAAATATCCGTGAATAAGCGCGTTCCAGACCCGAATGAATCAGTGTAAAAAAATTACTTCGTATCCGCCAAAAGAATCAGCAATGCATCGTTTTGAGAATCTGAATCCTCAAAAAAAGTGCCTGATGCAAACCAGGCGCCCTCAAAGCAGCATTCAAATTTTTCCTGATGTGGTGGTCCAGGGTGAATCGCCCGAACATTTTAAGGACAACGGCACAATC
>JAFGWT010000368.1 GCA_016937015.1 Deltaproteobacteria bacterium
ATTGCCGGTTACCAGCTCCGCCCGACGCAACGGCGCATTCAACGCCACGAGGCGAGTGTAATCATCGTCGCTTCGGTCCACCGCCCGGGTTCCGAGGCCAAACACCAGTCGGAGCATGCCGGACCGGGGGTCGATACTCTCATGCCAGATATATGGATTAAACGACAGCCCCACCCCCGCCAGATGGGGATAAAAATACGGCCCCAAAATGCAACCGGACACCCGCTGCACCAACAGCCCCATCTCTTCGTCCATATTGAGAATGCCCCGTTTTTTTCGATACGTCAGCGCTTCCTCGCTGAGGGTCGAAGCAAAGACGGTTTTAACAGCGGTGATAAACGCCTCAAGTCGCTGATCGGGTGTGCCCTGGTTGGGTAAAAAGACGCTCTCGTACTTTCCGGCAAATGCATTGCCAAAGTTGTCTTCGAGCAAACTGGAAGACCGCACGATAATGGGTGACTGTCCAAAATAATGCAGCATGTTCTGAAAGCGCTTAACGATATGGGGGGGAAATTCGCCTGACATGATTCGCGCGAGGACGTCTTCGGTGCCGGTCACGGTGCCGGTGTCACTCTGACGCTTTTGCTGCATCCACCAACTGCCATCAGAGACCAGATATGTGCAGTATAAATCCGTGCCGATAAAGAAGGAATCGTGCGGTTCAATACACGCGTCGCATCGGTTAAAATGTTTTTTCAGGATGGCTCTCGCCAGCAGCATGCCCACGGCTTTTCCCCCCAGACGTCCCGGGGCCAGCATCCGCTCGCGAATGGCCACCAGATCCGCCACCGAAAAATACTCGCGGGCGAGCCCCAGCACCCGGGAATTGCTGCTCACCATCATTTTCAACAGCAGTGGTTTGTAGGATTCCACCAGTTCTCTCGAGGCGCGTCCCTCGCGATAGTCTTCGAGCACCTGAGTGACTTTTAAAAACGTCCTGGACCAGAACCCCTTCTGATAGCTGGCCGCGTCCTGCCAGGACCAGGACACGGTATGCATAATCTCGGCCACCGTGGCACTGTGGGTCACTGGTAAAAATTCGTCGTCGCGCCGTTCGTGCAGCATGTACATGGTAGTGGAGTGGCGGTCATCCACCTTCCTTGGCAAAATAAAAAGGCGCTTATTGCGGGAAAACACGTCAATCAGAATCTGGGTGTTTTCGAGAAACGGCGTTGTGGCGTACGCTGAGTGTTCACCACGCACAAAGGAGAACAGGGCCACACATTTTTTTTCGTGAAGAAAAGAACTGGTCAGGGCAAAGAAATTTCCCACCATCAGGTCGGAAAACCAGCATCCGGCCAGCGCAGACAGGCTATCGAACAGATAACAGACATGTTCACCCAACTCGTCGATGGTCTGGTGAATGGTGAATGCAAACCGTTCAAAGCCCATTTGGGGCGACAGGGTGACAGTCTCCAGTCCCGGGGAATTGGGCAAGAGGGTCTCCTGCCCATCAAAGTGAAAATAGACCACCTTGCGGTGGGCGGCGATGGATACGGCCGCAAACGGCTGTGCAAACTGTCTGTACTCGGCGTTTCTATCCACATGAAATACGATGTTGTCGCCGGGGAATATGCCCGAAAGCACCGCGTCCAGCCCCGGGAGGCCGGAGGTGAACGACCGCAGGGTCACACCACGCCCTGTGCCAGCATGGCATCGGCCACTTTTTTAAATCCGGCAATATTGGCGCCGCGAATATAGTTGCACCAATCCCCTTCCATTCCCTCTCTTAAACACTGGGCGTGAATGGCTTTCATGATCTGCTGCAGGCGGGCATCCACTTCCTCGCGTGTCCAGCTCATCATCATGCTGTTTTGGGCCATCTCCAGACCGCTCACCGCCACACCACCCGCATTGGCCGCCTTGCCCGGGGCATACAGGATTTTTGCGTTTAAAAACACTTCGATGGCGTCCGGCGAGCACGGCATGTTGGCCCCCTCGCAGACGAGGAACACGCCATTGTTCACCAGGTTCTCCGCGTCTTTCTGGTTGACTTCATTTTGGGTGGCACTTGGGAAAGCACAATCGGCCGGGATATTCCACAGGGGATTGCAGTCCGCAGCGGAATCAACGGGAATGTAGGTGACGCCTGAAAACTGCTGGGCGTACTCGGCCATACGGCCTCGGCGCACGTTTTTGAGCATCATCACATACTCCAGTTTTTCACGATTAAACCCTGCCGGGTCGTGAATCATGCCACTGGAATCCGACAGGGTGACCACTTTGCCGCCCAGTTCGAGAATTTTTTCCACCGTGTACTGAGCCACATTCCCGGAACCTGAAACCAGACATGTTTTTCCTTTGAGGGAGTCACCGCGCGTTGCCAGCATCTCCCGGGCAAAATACACCGAACCGTAGCCGGTTGCTTCGGGGCGAATCAATGACCCGCCGTAAATGAGGCCTTTGCCTGTGAGCACACCGGTGAACTCGTTGCGCAATCGCTTGTACTGCCCAAACAGAAACCCGATTTCCCTGGCGCCCACCCCAATATCACCGGCAGGGACGTCGGTATGTGGACCGATGTGACGCTGAAGTTCGGTCATGAAGCTTTGACAGAAGCGCATCACCTCGCCGTCGCTTTTGCCCTTGGGATCAAAATCCGAGCCGCCTTTGCCGCCCCCCATTGAGAGCGTGGTCAGCGCATTTTTAAATATCTGCTCAAATCCCAGAAACTTGATGATGCTGAGGTTGACCGAGTAGTGAAACCGCAGACCGCCCTTGTACGGGCCAATGGCGCTGTTGAACTCCACCCGATACCCGCGATTCACCTGAACCTTCCCCGAGTCATCCACCCACGGCACCCGAAACTGAATCACCCGCTCCGGCTCGACAATGCGCTCCAGAATCCCCGCTTTGATGTACTGGGGATTGTCGTCGACAAACGCCGCCAGCGATTCGAGCACCTCTTCAACCGCCTGATGAAATTCTTTTTCGTTGGGGTCTCGGCTTTCGATTTTTTCCAGGATGTGTTTCATGATGGGAACCTCCTCGTATGCAACTTTCAGTATAGCGCAAATCCTCGTAAAAAAAAGGGATTTACAAAGAGCGGCGCGCCGGCGGGGATTGCGACGAAATGGTGAAAAGCCTGGACACCGGGATGGTATCGGCGTATGATGAGTGCCAACTTCAGCGGCAGTTTTTTTTCGCCGACACTCCCACAAAGGTAATCAGATGTAGGATAAAATGCAAAAGTCCACACGTGTGGACTTTTGAGAAATGTAAACAAGGGTATTCAATATGAATACACATTGGACATGGCCAGATGTAAAATTGGGCGCGGACACACAGGAGAATGTCGCTGGGTCGGCTTACACTGCGTCATCGCCAGTCGTCCTGAAACGTAACATTGGAAAGCGGATGACATCAGGCAGCCTGGGATGCCCGATGTGTTGGCTGGACGATAAGCACTGATTCAAGCATCTGATGGGCGGACGAGGCCTCTGCATCGGTGCTCAATTGCATTGAGCGTTTTGAAGCGCGCTGTGAAGCGCTTTAATCGGCAGGATGGTTCGAATTGGCCTGCTCGGCTTTCTTTTCGGCCATGTATTCCCGCATAATCTTCATGATGGCCATTTCTTTTTTGTACTCGAGGTCATTGGCCGCTTTGTCAGGCGTAAATGTGTCTCTGGCCACAAGGGGTTTGAGTTCGGGCTTAACGCCGGCGCTGGCGAAATCCGGTTCGCGTCCCTCAATATCGGCGCGAATCTCCTCTTCAATGCGCAGCAACTCGTTTTCCACGTCGTCTTTTCCAATGCTGGTGCCGGCCAAAACTTTTTCTTCGCGAAGCAGCGCCTTGGCTTCTTCCTCATCCAGGCCGTCCCCGAGTTCGGCCGCACCGGCTGCGGCAACCGTATTGTCCACGGCGCCGGCATCGGTCGCTGGTGTCGGCTGCTCAGACTTGCAGGAGACCAATGTTAAAAGAAGAATCATTGCACCAATGGTAACAGTCGCATTGGTAACAGTACCAATGGTAACAGGGAAAATTGTTCCTGATGTCATCTTACTTGCCCTCCTCTTTTTCATTCTGAACGGCCTGCTTCTCCTGCTTATGGAGTTTCACCATTGCGTCCCCGTATCGTTCAATTTCACGCTGCTGCAGATTTTCAATGCGCGCGATTGTTTTGGTATCGCCGGTATCCGCCGCCAGCTCCTTCATTCGCTCAAGGCGCGCGATGCGTTTGATGTGTTTGCGCTGCTCTTTGGCTCTGAGTCCTTTTTTATCACTGACCTTTTTCATGAGTTTCATGTGCTCTTCATTGGTCTCCAGGTACCGCTTATGCATCATGTATCCCATTTCGCGACGCCGTCTCCGGTTAGTCGCTTCGCTGTCGACGTCGCTTTCCGCTGCACTGTCGGTATCGGCTGACGCATCTTTTTCAGCCTGTTTTTCCTGACCGAGATGTTTGCCCGGATTTTCGTCGGTCTGTCCTTTGGCGAGGTGCTTTCCCGAATCTCCCGAGCCGCCCGCAGCCTTTGCCTCCGCCGCTTCATTTTTCTCCTTGAGCTTCTGTTTGGCTTCTTCGCTCTTTTCCTTTGCGGTCTGTTTGGCTTCCTCGCCCTTTTGCTTTGCTTCTTCGAGCTTTTTGTTCAGCGCCTCTTTGCCTTTTGACCACTTCTCGTTCGCCTGCTTCTTTGCATCTTCCATATCCCCCGCACCGACCTGCTCGGCATCGGCCTTTAATTTATTCATCGCCTCCTGGGCCTTCTGTTTAGCCTCCGCCACTTTATCGCTGTTGTTTTCGCCTGCGCCCTTGTCTGCAAATGCCATTGCCGACGCCAGCATCAGAGACAGTCCCAGGACACCAACAATGCCCCGGCCAAGTAATGTTCTTCGTTTCATGTTTTCTCTCCCTGTTGTTTTTTATGACAATTTCCAGGACTGTAAAAAAACCGTGTTCTCTTAAAAATAATTTAGAAATGTACAACTTTTTGTGTTTCAGTAACATACCTCCAGCTCAAAAATAAAGGAAGGCCCCAAAAATGCGCAGGCGAATATCAAAAAAGTTTTTTCTTCCCATCGGCATGTTGATGCTGTTTTTGGGAATGCTGTTGCCTCAGTTGGCCCAAACGGGATCAAAGCAGGCGGAATGGAAAACGCTGACGAAGGGGCGGGACGTCTTTCAGGCGGCCTGCGCGTCGTGTCATGGGACCAATGGACAGGGAAAATCCATTGAATCGGTTGGGTTTAAAACACCGCTGCCAGACTTTACCGACTGCAACTTCACATCGAGAGAACCCGCGGACGACTGGTTTCAGATTGCCCGTCTGGGCGGCCCTGTTCGAGGGTTCAATCAGATGATGCCCGCCTTTGGGGATGCCCTTGACGAGGCACAGCTCAAAGCGGCCATTCGTCACGTGAAGCAGTTTTGCAGCGAGACCGACAAATGGCCGGACGGCATATTCAATCTGCCGCGGGCGCTGGTTACGGGAAAAGCATTTCCCGAAGACGAATACGTGTTTGCATATGCGATGAACGGCGGACTTTCTGAATTTCAAGGAAAATTCATCACCGAAAAACGACTGGGGGCGCGGCATCAGCTGGAGCTGGCGGTTCCCTTTGTGGTGAAAGAGGTGATACGTGAAGGCAGTGACCAGACCTCATGGGGCGAGGGCGTCGGCGATATGGCGCTGGGGTACAAACTCAATGTGTTTCACAGTCTCAAATCTCTGACAATCGTCAGTCTGTCCACAGAAGTAATTGTTCCCACTGGCGACGAATATGACGACATTGGCAAGGGCATCTTTCGCATTGAACCCTTTTTGGCGTTGGGCCAAATCATCCCGCATGTGGGATTTCTGCAGATTCAGGCCGGCGCCGAATTGTCCACCAAAACAGACCGCGTCGCCCATGAGCTGTTCTGGCGCGCGGCGTTTGGTCACAGTTTTCAGCGAGGTGGGTATGGCCGGACGTGGTCCCCCATGGTCGAAGTGCTGGGCGCCAAAGAACTTGAAGACGGCGCGTTTATTAACTGGCACATTGTGCCGGAATTGCAGGTCACTCTGAATCAACGCCAGCATGTGATGCTGTGTCTGGGCGCTGAAATCCCCACCCGGAATCTCAACAGCGCTGATGATGTAAAATACATGGCCTACCTGCTGTGGGACTGGTTTGACGGCGGATTCACCGAAGGCTGGTAAAGGGGGATGATGATGAAAAAACAAATCAACGTAAGCATTTTCGCAACAAGCATATTCGCAGCACTGTTCCTTATGTGCGTTACCGGTCATGCCCAATTCACCCCCGCTGACTTTTTTAAAGACAGTTCCGGCTGCCAGGGGTGTCACAACGGGATATCCGATAAATCGGGCGATGCATCATTTGGCGTGCACTGGCGCGCATCGGTGATGGCCAATGCGTCCAATGATCCCTATTGGCGCGCATCGGTGCGCCGCGAAACCATCGACCATCCCAAAGCGGCCACTGCCATCGAAGACAAGTGCGCCACCTGCCATATGCCCATGACCCGGTTCAGTCAAAAACAGAATGGCCAATCCGGTCAGGTGTTCGCTCATTTGCCCGATTCGGAGGGGCGGGTCACAGGTGCAGATGCCCTTTTTGCCAAAGATGGCGTCTCCTGTTCGGTGTGTCATCAGATTCAGGACAAATCACTGGGCGAAGAAAGCAGCTTTACCGGCGGATTCCAAATCGACGTCACCAAGCCGGCCGGGGACCGTGCGGTTTATGGACCCTTTGAAGTTGAAAAAGGGGTTCGAAGCGTGATGAACAGCGCCTCGGGATACTCGCCCCAAAAATCAGAACACATTCAGAAATCGGAACTGTGTGCGACCTGTCATACGCTTTATACCCACGCCCTTGATGACGCCGGCAGGGAGACGGCGGTGCTGGCGGAACAGGTTCCGTTTTTGGAATGGCAGCACAGCGACTATGCGGACGCCGCCAGCTGCCAGGACTGTCACATGGTTCTGGCAGACGGCCCGATGGCCATCTCCAGCGTTTTGGGTTCCCCCCGGGAAAATGTGCAAAAGCATGTTTTCAGAGGCGGCAATGCCTTTTTACTTTCGATGCTGGGCGCGTTTTCAGATGAACTCTTCCTTAATACCAGCGCCACGGAACTGCAGCGCACCCGGACCGCCACGATTGAACAGCTGCAGCAGAACGCCGCCACGCTCGAATTGTCGGTCCGCCCCTTAACAGAAGGAGACACCCAAATCAGTGCCCTGGTCACGGTCATCAATAATACCGGACACAAACTGCCCACGGCGTACCCCTCCCGGCGGGTATGGATTCAACTGACTGTCAAAGACGACCACCAGGCCATTGTGTTTGAGTCAGGCAGATTCTACGACGGCAAAATTCGAGGCAACGACAATGATCGAAATGCACGCCGGTTTGAGCCGCACTACGACGTCATTACATCTTCGGAGCAGGTGCAAATATACGAAGCGATTCTGGGCGATAGCCAGAACCGAGTCACTACCGGTCTGCTTCAGGCCACCGACTACCTCAAGGACAACCGCATCGTCCCAGCCGGTTTTGACAAGGAAACCGCGCACAGTGACATTGCGGTAAAAGGCGCTGCAAGAGACGACATCAGTTTTGGCGATGGCCTCGACAAGGTCGCGTACGAGGTCCCATTGCCACCCGCCCAGGGCACCTACACCGTGACAGCCAACCTGTGGTACCAGCCCATTGGATATCGCTGGGCCGTGAATTTAAATGCAACAGAGGCCAGGGAAGCCGCCGACTTTTTGCGGATGTACCGCCGGATGGATAAGAATCAGACGGTGGTGAAGCTGGCAGAAACGACCGTAAAAACCACCGTGCTGCCCAGCCTGACCATCACCGATGCGGACCGGGCCGCTGCGAAACAGGCCGCTGCATTACAGGCAGAAACAGAGAACCTGGATTAAATGCACCCGGTCCTGTTCACCATTCCTGGCATTCACCTGCCCATCCATTCCTACGGGGTGATGCTGGGTATCTCCGTGGTCGCAGGATGGTTTCTTACCATTCATTTTGGCAAAGACGATTTCCAGATTCGACACCTTAAACGCCTCATCATCGTCAGTGCCGTTGCAGCGCTTGTGGGCGCGCGACTCCTCGCTGTATTAACAACCTGGCGCTGTATCGACTGGTCAAATCCGTTATTACTCCTCATACCAGGTCACACTGGACTGGTGGCCTACGGCGGGTTTATGGGTGGGTTTGCGGGCGCCTTTGCCTATGCGCGTCGCAAGAGACTCTCCGTTGTTGCGTTTGCAGATGCCGCCACGCCATCGCTGGCGCTGGGGCTGGGTATCAGCCGAATCGGCTGCTTTCTGTACGGCTGCGACTATGGTCGTCCCATTCACAGCGACGCACCGGGCTGGCTGCAGGCCATTGGCGTTCGGTTTCCCAACTGGGCGGATAAATTCCATAATCAGCCCGGCTTTTCAACCCATCCCGCTCTGCGAAAAGGCGCGCCCGCTTTCTGGCATCATGTCCATGATGGCCTCATTCAAAGCGACGCCGCGATATCAGCGCTCGTCTATCCAGCGCAACTGCTGTCATCCCTCAACGGTTTCATCGCCCTGGGGCTGGTGCTCTGGCTCCGAAAAAAAAGCACTTTCAAAGGCCAGCTGTTCCTGTGCTTTGTAATGTACTACGGCCTCACGCGAACCCTCATCGAATTCATTCGCGGTGACAGCGGCCGCGGTGTCCTGCTGTCACTTACCACATCGCAATGGATTGGGCTCGCCAGTTTTGCACTGGCGCTGGTGACTTACCTGAAATTAAAAAAACGGCATGGATAACTGAATCCGCAGCGTGACATACCTTATCAAGGAGCGGTTATTTCAATATTATCGATATACAGCGTACCATTAAAATCGGCGTTGTTTTCCAATCGGATGGTCAGATTTGACGCATTAAATACACTCGAAAATGGCACCGTTTTGTGAAACCAGATGCCAGTGGCAAACTGACTTCCCATTAAAATCGGTCCATACAGGCTATCCTCTCCGGTGGTACCTTCCATAAACATGAACGCCATTGAATCAAAGCTTCCCGTACCTTCGAAATAGTAATCGGCAGTCACTTCAATCCCCCCCACGTTGTAAAGGGCACCCGTTTGGCAAAGGGGCACAGTGACGACAGCACGATCATCAATGTTCGAAATACCACTCGTAATAAAAGGCACTGCAAGAGCGTAGTTGCCGCTAAACACCTGGGTCTGGGATGCCTGCGCGTTCATGGCGCCGTTCGCACTGTCGCGCGTAAGACCTGTCTCAACAACCCATCCTTCTGCCGTGCCCGACTCAAAACGCCACACCCCGCATCCACCGCAACTTTGAGGAAGAGTAAGCCCATCACAAACACAACCACCACTTTCGCAGCTGCTGTTTGGCTGACACTGATGATTGCAGGCCCCGCAATGCGTGTTATTGGTCTGAGGATCAATGCAGCTGCCACAGTTTATGGTGCCGGTCTGGCAACAGATACTCGCAGCAGTAACCGACCAGTAGGAACAAAAATCACTGACACACGCCGTATTTGAATCACACGAACTGCCAGTCGCTACTTTGGGCGAACAGGTTCCGGTCGCGTCGCAATAGTCTCCTGTGTCGCAGGATGTGCTGTTGCAGCTTGCAGCGCAGCCAGTCGCGCTGCCGTCGCATAAATTGCTGGCGCACTGGAATGCAGCTGGCTGGTTGCAGTCCCCCTCTCCATCGCAATACCCCGCCGGAGTCGCCATACCGCCAGAACAGCTGGCAAGCGCACATTGCTCAGCCAATCCGGGAAACACGCATGTATCACCGCGAATGCCATCACATTCGCCCTTACAGGCGCCGCTGCCGTCACACTGGGTTCTCGATGGCAACGGACTGCCAGTCCGCACACTGCAGGTCCCTATGGAGTCGCTTTCAGTACAGGATTCACATTGCCCGCTGCACTGCGTGTTGCAGCAGACACCATCAACACACACATGAGACGCACATTGCTCTTTAGAAGTACACATTTGACCGTTATCAAAAGTTGCCACGCATACGCCGGTCCCACCATCGCAAAAATATCCGGTGCCACATGATGAGTCAGTGCAATCATCCTCACAGCGAGCACTGCCATCTGAAGCGCACAGATTACTCGGGCAGGCATTCAAGCTGGCCTGTGTGCAGCTTCCGGCGCCGTTGCAGACCGAGGCGGTGGTCACACTACCTGATTCACAGGTCGCCGCGCTACAGATAGTCGCCTCACCAGGGTACACACAGGATGTGCTCTCGCCATCGCAGACGCCAAGGCATCCGCCGGCGCCATTGCATTGCTCACGATTGGCCAAAGGCTCACCGACTCGAATGGTGCATGTTCCAACCGAACTGGCTTCCTTACATGACTGACACTGCCCTTCGCAATTGGTGTTGCAGCATACACCGTCGATGCAATGCGAGTTCGCACACGCCGAATCAAGCGTGCACGCTTCGCCATCTGCCAGCTTCACCGTGGTTCCGGTATCCGCATCGCTATCGCTGTCTGAATCGGTATCCGCGTCCGTATCCGAATCCGCGTCCGTATCCGAATCCGCGTCCGTATCCGAATCCGCATCTGCATCTGCATCTGAGTCCGCATCTGCATCTGAATCCGCGTCCGTATCTGAATCCGCGTCCGTATCGACATCACTGTCTGTGTCAGCGTCCGTGTCAGCGCCCGTATCCGCATCACTGTCCATGTCGCTAACCGTATCTGTAGTGACGTCTGAATCACTGGCATGGGTTGGATCATCCGACGAACTTGAAGTATCCGACGTGCCAAATTCAACGTCGCTCATCATATTCGAGCAGCTGCACATAAAAAAACTGAGTAAGAGCAACACCAAAAACTTCATTTAGAACCTCCCAGTGAGGGATACACCAAAGGGAACAGGCAGCAACGAAATATTTGCGTCACTTAACCGTTCCCGCTTTTTCTTCGAAACTACAAGCAGCACAACCCCGGTTGCCGTCAGAACGCCCCCCGTAATCAGAAAAACCGTATTCAACACTGCAAACTGATCTCGGGATTCAACAAGCTGCCTGTCCGCATTTTCGCAGATTCCTTGCTCACATACCGTTTTAACAGATGCGTTTTTGGACAACGCCAGTCCACCAAACACGCCACCGGCAATCAAGCTGGCCACACCAATGCCGCCAATCACCAGACCAGAAACAAACAGTGATTTTGAGGGATTCAATTCAGAATCAACGGAAGTCGCGTTCGAGCCCTGTCTCGCCGCCAACGGTGCCACATCCGCAACAGACTGCGCCTGCGCAGTCGGGGCAGCAGATTCAGCAGGGGGATCCGCTTCCCTGACTGTAAAGTCAACCGTTACAGAATCCCCGCCGGACACAGATGCCTGTATTGCGGGAAGCTGGGCGCCATCCCCGGTTCTGACATAAATTTCATGCACGACGCTTGCTGCAACCGGAATTCGACGACTGGCGGGGAACAGCCCGCGGGAGACGCCATCTATAAATACTTCGACCCCATCCGGCGCTGCCACTTCGATAATTCCCGTTATGTCCCGAAGCCGCTTTATTTCATCCCTCACCTCGTTCTGTCGAGTCTGCGCTATATCGTCTCCACCATCCGATAAATATTGTTCAAACGCCTGAAGAGAAATGCCATATCGTTTGGCAGCCGCTTCCGCCTGTCCAATATTGTAGAGGATTTTATATGACGGTTTCAGTGCATAACTGGCTCTGAACTTATCCGCCGCAGCCACATATTCACGCTTTTCAAATAACGCCGTACCTGCATTGAAATCCTCTACTGCCTTTTTGCCGTTTCCCGCCATGGCGCAGGTTGAACATAAAATCCCGCCAAACAAACCTGCCAGAAAAATAATCCGCGTTATCATTTGTAAGCTCCATTTTTACAGAAGTATTAAATAGTTTTCGAATATCCTATCCAACTTTGTCAGGCAAGAACAATATGGCATGCAGTGCGACTGTGACGAAAATTTGCGCCATGAGCAACGCCATATCAGCAAAAGCAAAAAGAGGAAGAGAACACTACTCAATCACAAAGAAGCAGTTGTTGGGGCAGCCGTCGTTGATGCCAGGATCGCATTGTTCAAATTCCTCCTGAACAACGCCGTCACCGCAGTAGGCTTCCCAGCTGCAGTTTTCACCGCATTTGCCGTAGCCACCTTCGTTGACGCCGTCGTCACACTGCTCGCCCAGACTCACCACACCGTCGCCGCATTCCGGTCGGCACTCACTGCGCGCGGTATTGAATCCGCCCAGGGTCAGCTTAAACGACGACCCTTCGACTTTGCGTTCCGCGTGGAATACATTGATGCGATACACGTTCCCCGCAGTCATGCCGAAACTGTTGTCTTCGTCAATGGTGACACTGCCGTGCTCCGGAACATGCACGCCGCCCAAATCGACGGCCAGCTTTCCATTCACAAAAACCCACACATCATCATCGCCTGTAAAATTGAGGGTCGCGGGATTCTCGGGCTCATATTTAAACCAGTACGTGACCTCAGAGGTAAAATAGAAATTATGCTCGTGCGCGTCCTCGATGACTTTGGGCTCCCACTGCCAGCCGGTAATCCCATATTGCGCCGGCACTTTGGCACAGGTGGTTTCTTCCTCCACTTCCGTATTGGCATTGTCGAGGGTGCACACCTCGGTTGTATCAATCAAATCATCAAGGGGGAAAAACAATGGATTGCCATCGTACTCATACGTGGGCGGCTCGCAGCCAGGTGGATTGTCGGACGTATCATACACACAGGCAATACAGCCATCCGCTTCACATGCCGCCACCGTATCGGCCATCCAGTTGGGGGACACAGGCTCTCCCATTTCACTGTTGGGATCCGGCGCATACCCAAGCCATGGCTCGCCATTCTCGCCATAGCGATTGACAAAGTTGCCATTGCCGTCCGGATACAGCACGATATGCCCCACCTTGTCGGGATCGCCGTTGTACCAGTCGTCAAAGTTTTCCACGCAGTCCTGATACCGGTCCCCCACAAACTGCGGTTTCCAGTCACTGCCCAGCTCCTCAGCCACCATCCCTTTGGACATAACACTGCACGACACCGAAAAATCCGTGTGCGTGTAGGAGAAATCCCTGAATATCACCGATGCCGTAATGGTGCAGTCCTCTTCATTGGCGCACCCTTCCTGGAAACATTCAAATCCGGTTTCGGCCTTGCAGTCAGAACTGCAGCCATCGCCATCAATCTGATTGCCATCGTCACATTCCTCACCGAGCACCAGGCCATCGCCGCACTCTGAAACGCATGCGCCGTTGGAACAGTCCGGTTCGGTCTGACACAGGGAACTGCAGCCATCAAATGGAACACTGTTGCCATCATCGCACCCTTCGGTGCCTTCTTTTACGCCGTCACCGCAAGTGGTCTCCGTGCACGCACTTTTGCCGTCCGCGCCGGTCTCACACTGCCATCCCAGCTCCACTTTGCAAAACGCCGAACACCCATCGCCATCTTCCTCATTGCCATCATCGCAGAGTTCCGGCAAAAACAGCTGGCCATCACCGCATATCACAAGAAGTCGGCACGAATCTCCCGGCGGATGACAGACATAGCCTTTTTGCACTTCCAGACAATCCCCGCTGCAGCCGTCGCCATCCTCGGTGTTGCCATCATCGCAGGCTTCCTTCTTGCGATCCAGCAGCCCATCGCCGCACTTTTCACCGCCGTACCACTGCTCTTCGGTGTCGGCATCCGAATCTGAATCTGAATCCGTGTCCGAGTCGGTATCACTGTCGGTGTCCGTGTCCGAATCACTGTCCGTATCCGTGTCAGAATCCGAATCCGAATCCGTGTCGCTGTCTGCATCCGAATCCGCGTCCGTATCCGCGTCGGTATCCGCATCGCTGCTGCTGTCGTCTTTACCGCGCCCACCGGGTTCCTCAGCGTTGCTGCACCCTGGCGCCCCAAAAAGCAGAGCGCCCGCAAACAGCGCCCAGCATACAAACAACACTTTGATATTATTAATAATTTTCATGTGACATACCTTACAGTTAATAGATAAAAACAGGGTTTCTCTCCAGGTATAGTAACAGTTTTCGTGGGTTTAGATGAACCATTTGCCAATAATTCCAACCGCACAGCAAAAATTTACGAAATTAATGGCAGAAAAATGTCTCAATGTAAGCGTGGTTGCCCTGAATCATCTGACAATTGTGCCCAGCAAACAGGCCCAGCAAACAGGCTCAGAGTGAAATTCGTCTTATGGTTGCGTTTTGTAAAAACGACGATTTTGATGCGGAATTTTTAAGACCGTTATCGGCATGGACGACGCGGTTGCGATTTAGCGCATTGATACGCGATTTTAGCGCGGGTTTGGCGCGGATAGAACGGGGGACAATCGTCTCCAGGATGCACTTATTCATCGGATGGAAGTAAACGGCACAATTTGTTTTTAACCGTCAGGTCGTGATGCCGTGAAGGGGCGGTTTAATGCTGCCGTATGGAAACTCAGTATTATACGCGCCCGAACGATACGCGGCCGAGGCAATACTGTAATCGCAGTAAAAGGCTTTCAGCTCTTCTTTGTATGCCTGCCTTCTGACGTTGCATTGACAGTGACATATGGGTTTCGGGCCGCTTTTTTTGGGATCTGCCGGTCTGCTGCGCGGATCGGTTTTAGCCAGCCGGATTTTGCCAATAACCTTTTGATTGTTGGCTTTCCGTTCGATGCCAAGCGCCTGTTCGCGTTTTCGTACTTCCTTTCGAATGTACGACTCATATGCGCCGATCTTCCTGTTCGACAAGTGCGGCAGCATCGAGAATTCTATTCGAACGGTTCTGAGGAAAGCGCCGAGCGGTTTGGCGTTGCGTCTGTTTTTTTGTTTGTTGTATTCTGTCAAATCATAGTACGTGTACGTTTCGTCCCTGCCCTGCGCCACCTGCGAATACGATGAAAACCCCTCCCAGTGCGCCACTCTTTCCACAAGGTTGTCCTTGACCGGATTGGTAATGGCATAGAACATCTGCTCCTCGACACTTTCCGCATCGAGACATTCGGTGGTTCTGGCGGGTGTTGAAAAAACAGCGCCGCTTCTGCCGTGCAGATGGTTAATGGCTTCTGCCAAAAGACGGTGGTATGTGCGTTTGAAATTCACCAGATTGTCGAGATGTTCTTTGCTATCCGAAATCGCGCCAATTCCAAGATGTTCGTGATTGGAATTCACTTCCAGCCAGTACAGCCTGACCGGGTGCTTTTGTTGCGCCCTTGCGCATGAGGCGCCAATGACATTTTTCATTTCGGGAATGGGAGCAAACAAAAACTGTCTGTCCACTGTACGCTGGGTCTGTTCGTAAATGGTATCCGGTTTAAAACATCTCGGTCTCTGTCCCATGGGAAGCATCTCCTTCGATTAAAGTGCTCCCCCTGTTCGGCCGTCTTTCGACCTTGTTGCAAAAAAAATAAATTTTTCGCCCAAAAATCGATATTAAATTCACTCTTAGCGGCTAAGGTTGGTTGGCTACATAGGTAAGATCTTTAGCCTGAAATATAGCAATTCCCCGAATTTTTCCGTTTAAGAAGCAGCCGTCATGCCCGAGAATTCGGGCA
>JAFGWT010000369.1 GCA_016937015.1 Deltaproteobacteria bacterium
CCGTATCCGTGTCCGTATCTGAATCCGTGTCCGTGTCCGTGTCTGAATCCGTATCCGTGTCCGTGTCTGAATCCGTGTCCGTGTCCGTGTCTGAGTCCGTGTCCGTGTCCGTGTCTGAATCCGTATCCGTGTCCGTATCTGAGTCCGTGTCCGTGTCCGTGTCTGAATCTGAATCGCTGTCTGAATCAGTATCTGTATCGGTGTCCAGGTCGCTCATTCCAAATACCAACTCACATCTACCGTCGACACAAGACATCCCCTGCGGACACGTATCGTCTTCCTCACAGCGCGGTTGAAGAGCCGTTCGGTTGCCACACCCGGTCAGAACCCAAAGCAGTAACAGCACCGCAACCAGCGTCCCCCTGATATAAGCACGCTTATCAGTGTCACTAAACAGCGCATTGCCTGTCCGATGTTTATCGTTCATCATCCATCCTGAAAAGAGGCGTCCAATCCCATTTGAATCCTCTTCCGAAAAAACAGTATATCAGAAACTCAATAAAAACTAAATTACCGACAAATGTTTCCTCGCGACGTCCAGCAAACGTTCACGATGGTTGTCGTTCGGACAATCCAAAACATGTGACAGCAGCACACGCAGCAGGTCTCCCACTTTGGGTCCGGGGCCCAGCTGCAGTCCTGTCATCAAATCGGCACCTGAAACCGCAAGATCTCCAATGCAAAGCGGCACATTTTCCCAATCCAGCGCCTGCAGTCGGTCAACGAACGAGGCTGCCAAATCCCGAACCACGATGCCCGTTTTCGCTTGCGCCTCAAGTATCGTTAAAAAATCCGGTATATTCGCTCTGCCGACGGCCGAAAGATGCCTGCGCAGCCTGTGGTCTGTCCAATCAGGTGTATATTGAAAGGGGAAATGTGGCAGTAGTTGCATCACCTTTTTTCGAGTGGACCTGTCAATCAGGAAATCGGCCAGCCACTGCTCAGCGGATTCAATCGAAAGACCAAGCCAAAGCGCCGTCATCCGCAGATGCAAAGACGGTGGCACTGCGTCCACCAAATCGAATATCTGCTCCCTGTATCCGACGTTTCCCCAATCCCGATGCCCCGGGCAGACATGTCTGAAAAGGTGATTCTCCGCCAGCACCTGCAGACCAATGGACGGCTTACTTGCCAGAAGCAACTTCTGGAATTCATCGCGCCTGCGCTCTATGGACACATTTTCAAGGCGATGTGCAGTGTCTGCAATCGCTGCTTTTGTCGATGGCTCAATCTGAAACTGGAGGGTTGCTGCAAACCGGGCGGCACGCATTATCCTTAGACCGTCTTCCTCAAACCGTGCGCGGGCGTCCCCCACTGCGACAATGCGCTTCGCCAATAAATCCGATCGGCCGTCGAAGGGATCAAACCCCTCCTGGGTCAACGGATTCCATGCAATTGCATTAATAGTGAAGTCCCTGCGCGACAAATCTTCGACAATATTTGACACGAATTCAACTGAATCCGGATGGCGGCCATCGGTGTAGCCGTTCTCCGCACGCAGCGTTGTAATTTCATATGCCCCGCCCCCCAGCAGCACGGTTACCGTGCCATGATCAATACCGGTGGGAATGACCCTGCGAAACAGTGTCATCGTTTTATCAGGCGTCGCGGTTGTCGCCAGATCCCAGTCATCCGGAACTACACCGAGCAGCAAATCGCGCAGGGAACCGCCCACCAGATATGCCACCTCATTGTTATCCCTGAATGTTTCACAGATTTTAAACACGCCTGCCGGGACCCGAAATTGAAATCGCCACTCTGACATCGCTGGATAAACTCCTAAATAGTTTTAGACAATTCATGCCTTTAATTTTTGCAAAGCCTTTTTAGATGTTACAATTAGGACAAATGTCAATATCTAACCCGAAACAGTCTTTACTATTATAGGCGCCAGGATGTTTCGTGAGGCCGTATTTAACCCAAAACGAAAAACGCCTGCCGTTGGCGGTGCAACTCTAAACGCTGTATAAAACGATTACGATGGATACAATCGGCAAATATCGACTTGAACGGAAGCTGGCCCATGGCGGAATGGCGGAAATTTTTCTCGCACACGCAATTGATGACACCGCAGGAAACACCCCGGTTGTCATAAAACAGATACTTCCCAACCTCGCAAACGACGAACGATTTCTGGCCATGTTTTTAAACGAGGCGCAGCTGGCCGCAATTATGCAGCATGAGAACATCGTTCGCGTATTGGAATTTGGCGAGGAAAACGGGCTGCTTTACATGGTGATGGATTTTGTGGATGGCCTGGACTGCTGGCGATTCTCCAAACGTTCCGAGCTCTGGGAGAGCCAGCGCACATCCGTTGCCATTTACATCATCCGGCAGGTTCTCAACGCCCTCAGCTATGCCCACAATGTCACGGACGTCAATGGCGAACTGCTTCAGGTGGTACACCGGGATCTCTCCCCGTCAAACATTTATCTCTCGCGGGACGGTGGCGTAAAACTCGGGGATTTTGGAATCGCGCGTATTGAGTCCAATCGGTTTCGCCCCGTGGAAATCATCCCCAAAGGCAAGTACGGTTACATGGCGCCTGAGCAGGTGGAAGGTCGGCCCGTGGACATGCGGGCGGATGTCTACTCCGCTGGCGTGGTGCTGACCGAACTGCTAATCCAGCAACAGCTTTTTACCGGAACCAGCCAGCTGAGCATCATGCTGGACATTCGCGATGGTCGACTGGATCGTCTCGAAAAGAATGCCGAAAAGCTCCCTGCCGGCCTGAAACAGATTCTCGAAATCGCGCTGGCCCGCAATCCAGATGAACGTTACCACACGGCCTGGGAATTCAACGAAGCCCTGTTGATGTATGAATCCACGATGGGGGCCCCTCTCACCAAGGCGCAGTTTGCGGCCCAGGTGCAACATGTGCTCTCCCACTCCAGCTCATCGAAATCCGTCAATTCTGATATTGGCGCCATTGCAAAAACACTGGCTGGTAAAGAAATACTTGGTGTTCAGTTCACTGGCTCCGATGGTGTGACGGCTGTGGATGCCCTCGAAGATCTGTTTTCCGACGGTACCCCGGTAACCATGTCCACGGAACATCTCGCCGACGACGGAAAATACTGGGCGCAACTGCCAAATAAAAGCATCCTTGGCCCCACACCATTTGCCCATATTGTGGAATTGATTTACAGCGATAAAATCACATCGGAGACCCCAATTTCGAAAAACGGTCGAAATTACCGTGCGGCCAGGGAGTTTGAAGAGCTGGTGCGCCATTTGCCCGTGCACACCCCCACATCAACTCACGACGAAGTCAATCAGCCTAAGCGACGAGGTCTGCTCGAAATTGAGTCGCCATCAAATACGTTGCTCACGCTGGCCACTTCCGGCGACACAGGCGCGCTGATATGCGAACACGATGGTCACCGCAAGGAAGTCTACGTGCGCAATGGAATGGCGGTATACGTGGGGTCAAATGAATCAGCCGAGCTGCTGGGCGAGTATCTGGTTGAAAAAGGCGTTATTGAGCGAATGGAACTCGAAATGGCCCTTGCCCTGCTGCCCAAGTTTCATGGTCACCTGGGGGATACGCTCATTGCACTTGGCATGCTGACTGCCGTTGAACTGTTTAAACATATCAGTGGACAGATAGAACAGCGCCTTGCGGATTTGCTGTTGTGGAACAAAGGTAAATACGAGTTTTTCGAAGGCGTCGAAGTTCGCAAAGGTGTGTTGGAAGTACAGCTCGACCTGGTAGCGGCGGTCAGGGATGACCTTCTCACCAAAATGCACCGAATCGGCGGCCGGCGGATTTTTGAAACGCTGGAGATTCAGAATGTGTGCCCGACCAACCTGATTGGCGCCGTCATCGATCGCATGCACCTGCCTGTGCCGCTCTACAACAAAATACGGGCAATCCAAAACTGGTGTCCGGTTTCCGCCCTGCTATTTCACCCGGACGACACCCCGGAAGATATTGGAAAGACACTGTTTTTCAGTATAGAATCCGGTCTGTGGACCTGTGACGCATCCGCCATTCCATGGCACATGAATTAAAAAAACCATAAGTAAACCGTTCAGATTGAGATGTATCCATCCCCTTGACATTCATTTGCAAATAAGATTTAAAACGAGCAGCTGGAAGACGGTTTCGACACGATAGCCATCCGGAAAAGATCAGTTCCGGATTTCAAAATACACTTATCCATAAGCTTGTTTATACACAGATACCATTTCAGGAGATTTAAATGATGAAACCACTGCTTCCATTTCCAGCTTCCCTGTTTTTGCTGATGCTGCTTTTTTCGGGATGCGGCGGCGATAATGGTTCAGCCCCCAAAGAAAAACCCCGCAAACACAATGTGACGGAAAAGGTAAACCTCGACATTCACATTATGTCCAAGTGCACCTGGTCTGCCAAGGTACTGACAACCCTGTTTCCGCTCGTGGAAAAGATGGACGGCAGTCTCAATCTGAATCTGCACTATATTGCACGAGAGGAAAAAGGCGAATGGAAATCCATTCATGGGGAATCCGAAATCCTGGGGAACACCATTCAACTGTGCGCCCGAAAACATGCACAATCCGATTCAGCATGGATTTCGTTTCTTAAGTGTCAGGTCAAGGACTGGAGTCGTATTCCATCCGGTTGGGAAAAATGCGCCAGTCAGGCAAAGCTCGATGTGGACACAGTTCAAAAATGTGTTGCAGGGGACGAAGGTAAAAAGCTCGTGGTAGCCTCATTTAAGTATTCCCAGGAAAAAGGCGCGAAGGGCAGCCCTACCATTTACCTCGCTGGAGCGCCCTACAGCGGCGGCAGAACCGAAGCGTCGTTCAGGCGCGCCATTTGTGAAAAATTTTCAACCACCAAGCCTGAATACTGTCAAAACATCCCCCGACCAACCAAAGTGCCTGTCACCGTGGTCACTGATAAGCGCTGCGAAGGGCGTCTTTGCAACCCCAGGCGCTTTTTGGCGTTTGTTCGCAGTACTTTCGAAGGTGCGGAAATTCGCACACTGGACTACTCGGAGGAAGAGGGCAAACGCATTTACCTCAAGTCGAGCCAGCCTTACCTCCCGGTAGCCATCTTCGGGCCCACCGTTGAAAAGGTCGAAACCGGTTTTAATCGGCTCAGGCGCCATCTGACCAAACTTGAAAATACGGGAGAATATGTTTACCCACTCGGACAAGTCGGCACCCCGCAGTGGGATCCGCGGGCAGAAATCTGCAACGACGGCATCGACAATACAGGCAACGGAAAAGTGGACTGCGATGATGACAGCTGCTTTGGCAAGAAGGTGTGCAGGGACGAAATTGCAGGACGCGTAGATCTTTTTGTAATGAGCCATTGTCACTATGGCATGCGAACGATCAACGCCATGGCGCCGGTGCTGACACATTTTAAAAACGACCGCGATCGCATCGATTTCCACCTGCAGTATATTGGCCAGATTGAAGACGAACAGCTCACTGCGCTTCATGGGCCCAGTGAGGTGGCTGAAAATAAGAGACAGATCTGCGCACAAAAGTACTACGCCAGAAATTACAGGTTCATGGAATATGTACTGTGCCGCAATGAGTATCTGCAGAAAAACAATCTCCGGGAAGATGAATACACCTGGGAGGAATGCGCCCTAAACGGCATCAGTGCCGCCGTCCTCAGGCGCTGTTCTGAAAGCGACGAAGGAACGCAACTGCTTGCGGATTCATACCGTCTCGCAGAATCCCTTGGGATAACGGGGTCTCCCGGATGGCTGCTGAATAATCGTTTTGAGATGCGTGCACGGTCGCCCATGCAGATCAGAGATGCCTTCTGCACGCGAAATAACGAAGTTGATGGATGCGAAACGCCCATCGAAAGAAATGAATTTGCCGCTGGCTCCCCGGTGCCGGATAATTCCTGCGACGGCAACCCACCGCCCATTCTTAGAAAATTCTCCGCAGATACGGATACCACTCCGGACCCGGTTGTGGATAGCCAATCGAATTAGTAAAGCGTCGACCAATACGCATTATTTAAAGACATTTTAACTTTTTCATTTGACACATCCCGGCCCCGATGATAGACGCCTTTCCCAGGTGATACCGGCGCGAACCGAAGGCCTTGTAAAAGGAAGGCGGGCCCGGAAAATTTCTCCAGCCCTTTTTCGGTCCTCGCCTGGACATGATTGGGACGTAGGCCAATTGGTAGGCCCCAGGTTTTTGGTACCTGTCATTGCAGGTTCGAGTCCTGCCGTCCCAGCTACTGGCGAGGATTTTTTTTTTATCCTCAACACAGACATGCTTAAAAACAAACCATTTCTAAAGCGCTTGCGTTGGTTTTCAAAATGGTTTGGCAAAATGATTGGCTCTTCTTCGTTAACTTGATGTGCTGGAGCCAAATTTTTATTTTGTAAGGAGATTCGAATATGGACATGCAGAAAACGCTTCTCGTTGCCGGAACGGCCAATATGCCACTGGCGCGAAAAATAAGCGAGTCATCAGGAATTCCACTTTGCGCTGCGACAGTCACCCGCTTTTCTGATGGCGAGATTTTCGCACAAATCGAGGAAAGCGTACGTGGGGTGCATGTATTCGTTGTGCAACCGACCTGTCCACCGGCCAACGACAACCTGATGGAGCTGTTGATTATTATCGACGCGCTGAATCGCGCATCCGCCGCCTCGGTTACCGCCGTCACTCCATATTATGGATACTCCAGACAGGATCGCAAAGTATCCCCCAGGACGCCAATCACCGCGAAACTGGTAGCCAACCTGCTCACTGCGGCGGGCGTGGACCGCATTGTGTCGCTGGATTTGCACGCGGGACAGATTCAGGGATTTTTCGATATTCCATTCGATAATCTTTACGGACTGGAAGTACTCTGCAACCATATCCGCAGCCAGGTAAACAAGGATGTGGTCATTGTATCGCCAGACGCCGGTGGTGTGCGAAGAGCGCGCAGCTTTGCCAAAAACCTCAACGCCAACCTGGCAATCATTGATAAACGGCGTCCCCAGGCCAATGAGGTGGCGATTATGCATATCATCGGTGATGTCAAAGATGCCAACTGTATCATCGTAGACGATATGATTGATACCGCCGGCACCCTTTGCAGTGGCGCAGCAGCTATCAAGAAAGCCGGCGCGAAGCGGGTGATGGCAGCCATTACACACGGTGTACTGTCCGGTCCCGCCATTGAGCGTCTCGAACAATCCGTCTTGGATAAATTATTCATTACAGACACCATTCCATTGTCTGAAGAGAAACAAAAGCAGGCCCGTATAGAAGTCGTATCATGTGGCGAACTGCTCGGCGAAGCGCTTCGGCGCATTCACCTGGGCGAATCCCTGAGTGGCCTTTTTCAGGAAAATTACAAGGATTAAACAGCGACGCGATCTGACGCGACAGAACGACCGGAGGTCATACCTTCGGAAATTATTTTAGTCGAAAAAAACAACAAAAGAAAACATAAGGAAGCAGGTGATCAAATGCAATTCATTAAAGTCAACGCACTTACAAGGGCCAGTAAAGGTAAAGGCGCCGCGCGCCGCATGCGAACCGCAGGTCGCGTTCCGGCTGTTGTATATGGTAAAAATACTGAAACAAAAACCATTTCCGTTCTCCCCGATGAACTGACCAAAGCGCTGTCTGGCCCACTCAGAGTGAACACGCCGCTGGATGTTGCAATTGCAGATACCGCCACAGAGAAAGTGGAAGACGTCCTTGTTATCGTCAAAGACCATCAGTATGATCCCGTCTCCCGCGAGCTGCTTCATGTGGACTTTCTCGCCATTAGGGAGAATGAGCCGCTTCAGGTGGAAGTCCCTGTTGTAAAATCGGGCCGTTCTGTTGGCGAGCAGCTGGGTGGGGTATTGCGCATGGTTCATCGCACCATCCCAATTGTATGCCTGCCCAAAGACATTCCCGCAAAAATTTCTGTGGATGTCACTTCGTTGAAAGCCGGCATTACCTTCCACGCCAGCGAACTCACTTTGGCTGAAGGTCTGACCGTTGCCCTGCCACCTCAGGAAGCGATTCTGACCATTTCGGCAGTAAAAGAGGAAGAAGCGCCAGCCGAAGAAGTAAAACCCGGCAAGAAAAAATAGCCTGCGCTGCCCCACAGTATTATCCTGAACGCCACGCTTCATTAACAGTCATTCTTCAATTGGTAAAAAACAGCAGGAGATTATATGGAAAGTCCAATTCTGATTGTTGGCCTTGGCAATCCCGGGCCGCAGTATGACCACACACGTCACAACATTGGATTTGAAATTGCGGATGCGCTGCACTCGCGCTTTGGTTCTTTTCTATCCAGGTGGCAGGGCAAATTCAAAGGTGAATTCTGCAAGGTGAAAATTTCCGGCGAACAGGCAATTCTGCTGAAGCCGCAAACTTTCATGAATCTAAGCGGACGCAGCGTTCAACCCGCATTGCAGTTCTTCAAATTATCTATCAATCAATTAATTATTATTCATGATGATATTGATCTTGAGTATGGTATGGTCCGCTTGAAATCCGGCGGGGGTACTGGTGGTCACAACGGTCTGAATTCGCTGAAGAAAGAGTTGGGGAGCACCGATTTTCACCGCGTCCGGATTGGGGTCGGAAGACCAGTACATGGAGATGTTTCAGATTTTGTGCTCAAAAGTTTTACCCCGGACGAACAGATAGATTTAAGCAACATTATCGACCGGGCCTGCAAGGCAATTGAGTGCATTGCTGAATTTGGAATCGTTAAGGCAATGAATCAGTTCAATCAACGTCAAGGAGACAACCAATGAACCTCAGCACACTGCTACTAATAGCACCAATTGCAGGGGCATTAGCGCTGGCATATGCGTTTATCAAAACGGGTATGATCAATAAGGCTGATGCCGGAACAGACAAAATGAAGGAAATCGGCGCACACATTCGCGAGGGCGCCATGGCATTTTTGGGACGTGAATACAAAGTACTCGCAATCTTTGTAGTCATCGTCGCCGCATTGCTCGCCATCGCCAATGGCAGCATGGAAGACTCCAGTCCGCTGGTAGGTCTTTCTTTTGTGGTTGGTGCCGTTTGCTCCGGTCTGGCCGGATTCTTCGGCATGCGCGTGGCGACTGCAGCGAATATCCGCACCACCGCGGCAGCGCGTGACAGTCTCAATAAAGCATTGGCCGTGGCATTTGGCGGCGGCGCTGTGATGGGTATGAGCGTTGTGGGTCTGGCCACACTGGGCCTGGGCCTGCTGTTGCTGATTTTTACCAACGTATGGACATTCGATACTCTTGATCACACCATGCTGGTGCTGAACACTGTGACCGGTTTCTCGCTGGGTGCCAGCTCAATAGCGCTCTTTGCCCGTGTTGGCGGCGGTATCTATACCAAAGCCGCTGACGTCGGTGCCGACCTTGTAGGTAAAGTGGAAGCCGGTATTCCCGAAGACGACCCCCGCAACCCCGCCACTATCGCTGACAATGTGGGCGATAACGTGGGCGATGTGGCCGGTATGGGCGCTGACCTTTTCGAATCGTATGTGGGTTCCATCATTGGCGCCATGGTTCTGGGGGCATCCTGGATCGGTGCATTCGTGGCGGCCGACGTGGCCGAAGGCCAGCAGTACAACGCCATTTTCTTTCCGCTGGTTGTAGCGGCCGTTGGCATTGTTCTTTCAATCGTTGGCACCTTCTTTGTTAAAACCAAAGAAGGTGGCAACCCCCAGACCGCATTGAACGTGGGGACATTCGGTACCGCCGGGTTGACGGCCATCGCCACATACGCAATTGCCAACTTCATGCTACCCGCATCATGGACCGTTGGTGATGTCACATTCACCTGGTGGGGAATCGCCACGGCTGCGGTTATCGGACTTGCTGCCGGGACTGCCATTGGTCTCATCACCGAATACTATACCGGCGAAGATAAACCCCCAACCAACCAGATTGCTGATGCATCCATGACTGGCGCAGCCACCAATATCATTAAAGGTCTGGCAGTGGGCATGGCTTCCACCACCTGGCCGCTGATTGTGATTGCCATTGCCATCGTTGCGGCATTCAGCCTTGCCGGCCTGTACGGTATCGCCATCGCCGCGCTGGGGATGCTCTCCACCACAGGTATTCAGCTGGCAGTTGACGCATATGGTCCCATCGCTGACAACGCAGGCGGTATCGCCGAAATGAGCGAGCTTCCCAAAGAGGTTCGCGGTCGCACAGACAAGCTTGACGCCGTGGGTAACACCACTGCCGCTATTGGTAAAGGCTTTGCCATCGGTTCTGCAGCGCTGACAGCTCTGGCGCTTTTTGCTGCATTCAGAACTCAGATTGACACCATCTCCGCAAAAGGAAATCTGGGCATTAACACCATGCTCGACATCGCCGACCCGGTCGTCATGGCGGGTCTGTTCATTGGCGGCATGCTGCCCTTCCTCTTCAGCTCTTTCGCCATGGATGCTGTGGGCCGTGCGGCTCAGGCGATGATTGCGGAAGTTCGCCGTCAATTCAAAGAAATTCCTGGTCTGATGGAAGGTAAAGCCAAAGCGGAATACGCCAAATGCGTGGACATCTCCACTGCGGCAGCCATTAAGGAAATGATTGTTCCCGGTCTCATCGCCGTTCTGGTTCCCGTTGCGGTTGGTTTTATCAGCATCCGCGGTTTGGGTGGCGTTCTGGCTGGTGTTACTGTTTCCGGTGTGCTCATGGCACTTTTCCAATCCAATGCCGGCGGTGCTTGGGACAATGCCAAAAAACACATTGAAGGCGGCGCCAATGGTGGTAAAGGTTCCGAGGCTCACGCAGCCGCTGTAACGGGCGACACTGTAGGTGACCCCTTCAAAGATACCGCAGGTCCCGCACTCAACATCCTTGTTAAGCTGATGAGTGTGGTATCTCTGGTTCTCGCCCCCGTATTCGCCCAATGGGGCGACCTGCTCTTCAAATAGTTCTCTTTCGAATTTTTATCCCCTCTTCTTAATTGTCAGCCCGTTCCCTTACATGGGCATGAATGGGAATATCGCAATTTGAGACGGGGCGACACTATTTGGGGCTGGGCATATTGTCAGACGCATGGTCAAAAACGATTTTCTGAACTTCGAGGCCAACGATTTTCTGAACATCCGCCACCAGACTGTTGGCTTTTTCCTCGATGCCAAGGAGTTCAAGAATAATCACCCCGTTGGTTGAACAGTAATTTTCGTTCGCCTCGTGCAGGCCAATCCGGGTTTTTATGTAACACCCGTACTCCGACAGCACCTGCTGCAATTGCCCCGCATGCTGAATGCGATCCGTCACATGAATAGCCACTATAATATGTAATTCCCGATTCATACACTTCACCTCCGTTCAATTTATAGTCTCAGTGTACACCGGAAATGACAGATGCAAAATCGCGATATGTTAAACTGTTTTCACGACATGACTTAATATCTTTGAACTTTATAAATATTACACATATTATCGCCCTGCCATGGAAAAGAAAAACTCATCCCAAAATGAACCAGTCCCCACTCCTACCCCCCCGAAATTCAGCGATGGCAAGTTCAGACCCGTACTGGTGGCGGCGGCTATTGTTGTTATACTGGCGGGACTTCGGGTGGCAGCGCCGGTATTCGTGCCTTTTTTACTGGCGGCATTTGTGGCCATGCTCTGTTCGGTACCTCTGTTCTGGCTCCATCGCAGAGGCGTTCCCAACGGACTCAGCGTAATGCTGGTTGTCGTGATGCTGCTTATTGGCGGTACCCTGCTCGGCTTAACGGTGGGGTCATCCATGAAAGGCATCAGCAGCGAGTTGCCCACATACAGGGAAAAGCTGGTCGCCCATTCCGGCAATCTATTCGCATGGCTGGAATCCAGAGGTGTCGACACTTCGCAATACCGGGATTCCGTCACTGATCTCATCCAACCCAAACAGGCGATGGGGGTTGCCACCACCGCACTTAAAAGTATCAGCAACATCCTCACCGATGGGTTTATGATTCTATTGACGGTAATATTCATTCTGCTGGAAGCCATGGGCATGCCCAAAAAGCTGCGCAAGGTGCTTGACGACCCGGACACCACCTTCAAAGGGTTTGAGCAGTTTCTCTCCAGTGTTAAGAAATATCTGGTTATCAAAACCCTCATCAGCGCCGCCACCGGACTCATTATCGGCATCACCCTTTGGCTTCTGGGTATCGATTTTCCGGTACTGTGGGGACTGCTGGCATTTGCATTCAATTTTGTCCCCACCATCGGCTCCATCATCGCTGCCATCCCTCCCCTCATTGTGGGCGTGGTACAGGTGGGGCCGGAGGCCATCGCTTCAGTGGGCCTGACTTTTCTCATTACAAATGTGGTGATGGGCAATGTCATCGAACCGCGTGTCATGGGTGAAGGCCTTGGGCTTTCCACCCTGGTGGTCTTCTTATCATTGGTGTTCTGGGGGTGGCTCCTTGGCCCTGTTGGCATGCTGCTCTCGGTCCCCCTCACCATGATAGTCAAAATCGCCTGCCAAAGCTCCACCAGCCTCAAACACATCGGTATCCTGCTGGGCCCAACACCGAAGTGACAGAACACGACGCCTTAAAAATAAAAATGGATGATTGATTGAGCCAGTCAGGCGATATGCTTGCGCAGACTCTGGACGAGAGATTCCCGATCGGAAGGTACGAGAATTCCCAGTGGCAAATGAACCTGCTGCTGATTGCTGCCTCGTCGAACAAGCAACCGGGCTTTGTTGGGTTTAATCTGCTCGATGCCAACAATATCCCGGTAGCGAATCATATATTTGGCGGCCAACGGGGCCGCTTTCATTTCCATAAAGTCTTTGTGTAAAATTACCAGCGGTTTCTGCCAGAAAAATATATTCAATACAATAAGCAATACACCAACGCCTATCTGCACACCACCAATCCCCCCTAAAACCCCCATACTCAATACACCAGCGAGAATCATAAAAACAGCCATGGCCAGCTCCAGCTTCATCTGTCCGGGGCGTCTGTAAAACGCCATCATCTGTCTCCTTTCCAGAAATCTCTCGCTACCACGGCATCAGCAGCCTTGCGCATCCCAAACAGGCCAATCATGCCAATGGGCACAAACCCAATCGTACCGGCAATAAAGAGTCCTTTGCCGACCCGCGGCGCCCCTGATAATATCAAGATGGTGCCAACAACGCAGAGCACCAGAAAACCGCTGATAATTGCGCCCATTGCCATTCCGTAGCCCACGAATGCCATCAGAGATACAGCGGCGTTGACGAGTAGACCAGTCAGCCACAGACCGTTCATCTGATACCCGGCTGAAGGCGACGCAGTCGCGCTGGAATAATCGTTTGCATTTGGCGTCTGATACGGATTGTGGCCATTATTGGAGATATAATTTGTCATTTTTCTCACCCCTTGCAAGATTTGTTTCGAAAGATTCCCCATTGACGGACACGTCCCACGTTTATTCGAGGAGATGCTCGTTATAAACAGCAAATTGGGGGGCGGGGACATTGAACGCAGCCCAGGAGAATATTTAGCCAAGGTCCAGGTTACCCAGCGAAATCATTTTGAGACTTTGGAATGAACTTGACCAGTGGGATGTTTGGTCTTAACTACGATTTGGTAAAACACTCATGACACCCTACGAAAAAAATCAACGACGGCTGAACTGGAAACTGGGACTGATTGTCGTGATTGTATCGCTGATAATGCATCAGTTGCTTTTTTTGGCGCTGTACAAAGCCGGGCTGTTTGATACCCCCAAAGAAGAAAAGCAAATGAAGGTGTCTCTGCTGGAAGCCCCTAAACCACCGGCCAGAAAAGAAAAGAAAAAGGAAGAATCGGTTAAAACGCAG
>JAFGWT010000370.1 GCA_016937015.1 Deltaproteobacteria bacterium
AGTGGCGATCCTGTTTATACCGGGTGTCATGATGCATCTCGTCGGAATTGTCTTCCCAGTCGCTGTCCCAGTCGCCGCTGATGTCGCTCCAGCTGGCTGCACCATCGTAGATGCGCCACTTGTATCTGGCAAAGCTGGTGCCCCCGGCGATGTCGAGATACGCCAAAAACCGTCTGGCCGGATACTGCACCCGCAAAAAGCCGCCCACATGACCAAACACCTTGTAGCCATCGTATTTGTAGTTTTCGTCCAGGTCGGCGATTGAAATGAATTCCTCCCGGTTCGTGGCAAACGTGCCCCCCAGGTTCACATTCATACCCACACCAAACCAGGGAATGGGCGACACCCCGATTTTAAAATTCAGCATGCCGCCGGTATCCGGGTCAAATGGCACGCGATTGCCGTAGGTGGAATCCACGCGAACATCCTTCCAGTTAAAGTTGGGCAGCGCCAGCCCCATCCCCACCTGAAAGAAAATACCCGGCGCCCGGTAGGGATCGTTCGGATATTCGTACATCACCTTCTGGCAGTATCTGGTTGTCTGGCAGGGGACATCATGACAGTCAATAAGCCCGTTACCGTCATTATCAATCCCATCCTTGCACATGTTGCCCCGCTCAAATATCTGCACCGTGTCCTGCGCAGTGGACGCCGCCGGCTTTTCGGCCGGCGCTGCCACACATGCCGCAAAGATGCTGCAATCCTGGTCGTCGCAATCTACAAACGAATCCTTGTCATTGTCGGCTTTGTCGGTACAGACGGCCAGGGTATTCTCCGCCGCCAACTCAACGCGTACGCCGTCCCCGCTGTCGGATGCAGTGACCCCCGACGCATCGGCAACCGCCTTTTCCTGGGCGCTATCGTCCCCATTGCTGTCCTGTGCCAAAACCGGAATAGCCGGCAGCACTGCCAACAGCAATGCAACGATGCCTGCAAAAACCATTTTGAAGTATCTTCCCTGTTTCATGATGTCCGTCCTTTGTCATACCCCTGGGTTGGGTCATCTCAAGTCTGTTCACTCATCCGGTAAAACACCACCCCCATCCAAACGTGTTACCGCACCCTTCAAAAAAAGGGGAACTTTTTACCTGCGGAATCTCTCGAACCACTGTTACGTCGCTTTCAATAAAAAGGCGGGGAACTTTTACCTGCGGAATCTCTCGAACCACTGTTACACCGCTTCTTAAAAAATGCGGGAACTTTTTACCTGCGGATTATTTCCATTTAATGTAAAAGACGGGACGCAACTTTTGAAGGAATTTCTATCGTGACAAGAAAAAAAGAGCCGAAAAATAAAAGTAAAACCGACGCCTCAACCCCTTCGGCATCCGCCACCCCCCCTCGGGGCCGCACGCCCGAAACCGCTGTTGACACATACCAAAAAGCGGCCCTGTTTTTCGCCGCGTTCGCCACTGTGCTGTCGGGCGCCGCGGGGCTGGCCTACGAAGTGGTCTGGTCCCGAATGCTGGTCATTCCCCTGGGCAACAGCGCCGATGCCACCACCCTGGTGTTGTGCGCCTTTATGCTGGGAATGGCGCTGGGGTCAAAAATCATCGGCACCCTCTCCGATCGCATGGTGTCGCCCCTGCGCATCTACGTCACCGCGGAGCTTTTACTCGGACTGTACGCCATCGGCATGCCCTTTGTGATGCCGGCCCTCGAATCATCGCAACTGTTTGCGGGCAATTTTGACAGCGCCCCGTTAAAGGTCCTGTTCCGTTTCGCCACCGCAAGTGTGCTGGTGGCCATTCCCGCCATGTTTATGGGCGCAGCGGTGCCGGTTTTGGTCAGAGCGCTCTCCAGCGCCAGCGAAGACATAAAAAAGCGGGTGGGGCTGCTGTACGGCACCAACACGCTGGGAGGCGCACTGGGCGCAGCACTTTGCGGATTTGTGGCCATTCCCAATCTGGGCCTGATGAGCACATCATTCACGGCCGCCGGATTCAGCATCAGCGCCGCCCTGATTGTGTGGCTGGTGCACCGCGCGGGCAAGGGACGCAAGCTGCCACAACCCAGTCATATCGACGCCGCCAACGCCATTAAAAAAGGCCGCTGGCTGGCGCTGCTGGCGGCCGGCGCAGGGGGCGCAGCCATGCTGGGGGCAGAAGTGGTGTACAACCGAGTGCTCACATTTGTGTTCGGTCATGACACCTATGCCTTTGCCATTTTGCTGGTCATGGTACTCGTGGGTATCGCCATTGGGGGCGCCATTCACCGCGCACTTTCCAAATGGTCTCAGCCTGGCATCGCCGGCTACGCCCTGTTGGGCATGGGGCTGCTTTTGCCCCTTTGTTACTGGCTGGCATCGGGTATCGTGGTTTCACTGGGCCGAGACCCGTTTGCCATTGGCGCGCTTGAAAGCCTGTCCACATCCCTTTGGACCGAATTTTTTCGCGAACTCGCCTTTACCCCGCTGCTGGTGCTGATTCCCGCCGTGCTTTCGGGACTGTCCCTGTCGGCGGCCTGCAGCATGTATGCGGGCAAAGCCAGCAAAGCGGGTAAAGAGGTGGGCACCGCGCTGCTGGTCAACGGTATCGCTGCCGCCGCCGCAACCATATTGACCGGTGCGGTACTGATTCCCACCATTGGCATTCAAAGCACCTTCGTGCTGCTGTCACTGGTCGCTACCGGTGCCGGTGTGGCGGTATTGCTTTTTGCCATGCCTCGCACCAAACGGCAATTCATTTTAACGGGCGCCGGCGCACTGCTGAGCCTGGGGGTGGTAATTGCGCTCCCGGCTCACATGCCCAAAGCCATGCTCCAGGAAGCGGTGGGCCCCAGACATCAGAAAATTGTACACTACGAAGAAGGTCGCATCGGCACCATCAGCGTGACAGTAAATAAAATCAACGGCGAAAAGCAGCTCTTTGTCAACGCGGTCAATGAAGTCACCACCCGTCTGGTGCACGACCAGAGTTTCAAACTGCTGGGACACCTGGCGCCACTGCTCCATCCCAATCCCCAAAAGGGCATGATGATATGTTTTGGTGCGGGGGTTGCGGCGGGCGCGGCCATCACTCATCCGCTCGAATCCCTGGACATCGTGGACTTAAGCGACCGGGTGTGGAACGCGGCGGGCCATTTTAAGTATTACAACAACGACGTCCTCAAAGATGACCGGGTGCGCCCCCATGTGGAGGACGGCCGCCAGTTTTTGCTGCGCAGCAATGAAAAGTACGACGTAATGATGATTGACTCCACCCACCCCAAGGCGGTGGATTCGTGGATTCTCTACACCAGCGGGTTTTACGAGCTGGTAAAGGCCCATCTCGACGACGACGGCATCGCGGTGCAGTGGCTGCCCCTGCACGGCCTGAGCGAAAATGAATTTAAAATTATTGTTCGCACGTTTCTCGAGGTGTTTCCCCAGATGACCATGTGGGTGAACGTGGGCTTCGAAACCTACGGCAAAGCGGCCTACGTCAAGCTGGTGGGAACCCATCATCCGTTGCGCATCAATTTTAAGGAGCTGGGCCGACGGGTGAAGGAACCGCGCATCGCAAGGGACCTCAAGCGCTACGGCATGGATTCCGAATGGGAGATTATCGACAGCTATCTGTGTGACGCGGGCATGGCCAGGCTTTGGGTAAAAGATATGCCGGTGCAGACCGACGATCGTCCCTTTGTGCCATACATCACCCAATACGCTAAGGGACCGCGCATGGATGCCGCCTCCCTGATTCCCATTCAGTCCAGTATCATGCCCCTGCTTTACAACATGGGAGATGGCGAAGAAGACATTCGACGGTTTGTAAAGAACGCCCAGACTGCCAACGGCTTCCTGATGGCCGGGATGCTGGACCGTGCGGCGGAAACCCGGGTGGATGGTAAAAAGATAAAATGGTCGAAGGCCCGGTTTGCCAAAGCCAAAGGGTACTACACCGCGCTTGCGGAGATGTACAGCGATGATGGCGATCGATTGTTTGAAGCTGCCAACTATCTGGGCAACCTGGGCTTCAGTGAGGCCGCGGTAAAATATTACAAAGAGAGTATTGCCATTGAATCTCTGCCGGCCAAAAAAATCAATCTGGCCCTGGCGCTCAAGGATATGGGCAAGCTCGAAGAAGCCCACAACCAGCTGGTCGACGCCCTCAGGGAGGCGCCCAATAGCGCACTGGCCAACTATAACTACGGGGTGGTGCAGCTGGCCATGGGCAATGCGGGCGAAGGGCTGATGTATCTCGAAAAAGCCGTCGCCCTTGACAACAGCCTCATGGGTGCACGGCTGGCGCTGGCGGACGCGTATCGTGAAATGGGGCGCCTCGACAAAGCCGAAAGCCGCCTGGAGGTCATCACGGTGGAAGCGCCCTGGTTGGCGGAAGCCTGGGATATGCTCGGTCTCATTGAGGTGGAAAAGAAAAACTTCGAACTGGCGCGGGAATACCACACCAAAGCGCTGGCGATAAATCCCTACTTTGCCACCGCTCACTACAATCTGGGTGTGGTCCTCGAAAAGCTTCAGCGCTTCCAGGAGGCCATCGGCGCCTACACCGCCGCGCTGATGATTGAACCCAGGGATGCCGAAGCCGAAAACAACCTGGGGCTGCTCTTTGGCCGCGCCGGCATGTATGAAGACGCAATCATTCATCATTTAAAGGCCCTCGACATTGAACCCGTGTTTCCCGAAGCGGCGTTTAACCTGGGGCTGGCCTACCGCGCCAAAGGCATGCTGATGCAGGCGGTTCAGGCGTTTACCCTTGCCAGAGAAATGAATCCCGAACTCATCGAAGCCAATGATATCCTCAAAGAGATGGGGGTGGAAAACGCCAGGCTTCAGGTGGACGCCATCGACGACACAGCGACAGAAAAGACCGACGTGATTGAAACCGTTATCACACAAAATGATACCGACACAGCCGCCAGTCCCTCACCTGCCGCCTCTCCATCCCCAACGGCCCCCGACACCACCATCGACACCGCGTCCCAAACTGAATAAATCAAAACCATGCAAATATGTTTTGTTTTGCACTGCGTGCGTAGGGGCAAAACATTTTTTGCCCCCTACTGGTACAGTCGATTTTCAAGGCAATAGGTGAGGTCTGACCTTAAACTCATTTGTACACAGCGATAAAACAATTGGCAACGCGCTTCCCTGCGCTCAAAGCAATTGAGATGCTCCATAACTTGATTCTTCGTCTTAAAAAAGCCGTTCCCAAATGTTTGCAGCAATATCGAGTCAACAGTGATTAGCTCTGGGCATCCAACTGATTTCGAAAAACCGCGTATCCCGAAACGCCGCCCAGTACCGTGCCTGGCACAGTCAATATCAAAAAAGGAACTTCGAAGATTGGGTCATTCTGTGCAAGCAACAGGCAACCAAAACCAACTGCGGCAGAGATGCCCAATCCGACCAGATAGAAAGCGAACCCTTTCCGTGAAAACCGGACTTTTCGCTGCCGCCGTTCCACTATTGCGATACCGACAAATCCTCCAGGGAAGAGTCCGGCGATACACAAAACGATACCCACCCACATCACTGAACCACCGCCCACCCCGGTAGCACCAACCACCGCGCCACCCAAAGCGATTATTGTTCCCGGAATTGCCAGCACTGCGGTGCTCACCAGCGCACCAGTCAGAAGAACAGCCGTCCGGCGTATGGTAAAGCCTGCGCGCAAAATGAAAGTCACCAGCAGTACACAGAAAATCAACATTATAAAAAAGCCAGTCATTAATCCACAATTCCTTCACATTTGAATTTGTCGCAGCGCTGCCTCAATTCAACACAGCCTCAACAATGCGCCACTCCAATACTTGAACACATAGTTCAACACTGCTGTTCCCCATCAACGCCCCCATCGTCATCCCCGCGCAGGCCTCAAGATTCTACACAAGTATTGCTTGACTTCCTGGGCGCACCGTCATTGCCGCGCAGGCGGCA
>JAFGWT010000042.1 GCA_016937015.1 Deltaproteobacteria bacterium
AAACGCAACATAACCGGTTATGTTTTTCGCGGCGTCTTTTGGCTCAGGATAATACCAGGCTGCATTTCGATTCTCTTTACCATCAACTACAACGTCAAAATAGCTTGCTATGCCCTTCCATGGGCAAGTTGAATGCATATCACTTTTCTTGAAATATTCCTTATGAATTGAATCCGGAGGAAAATAATGATTTCCCTCAACCACAATAGTTTTTGAACTTTCCGCAACAACCTTACCATTCCAAATTGCTTTCTTCATCGCAACACATCCTTTCATTTGGGAAATAATAGTTTTACGATTAGTTAGACGTCATTGGTTCCAGAATTCTTACGGGATGCGTTGGTCAAAGAACGACATTTACTGCATTTTATCGGTAGGTTAAACTTTAGTTTCCTCGGTGATATTTTCTATGATAATAACGAGCAGGTATTTTCCGTATTATTCCTCCCTCGTTAGTATTTTCAAGCAAGTCGAGGGCAGATAAAATAACCTCACGCTGTGTTTCAAAATCACCTGGTGCACCTAAAGGTCGTCCCATGGGGAAATGGGTAATAACCGTTCGGGGTAACTTCATTGCAGCCAGCCGATCGTGAAAAATACCAGAACCAATCACAACAGTCGCTATACCGCTTTCCTCCATTAATCGCGCAATATGTCCCACGGACACATGACATACTGGTCAAACAGGCACTAACAGAACCGCATCTATTTTGTTTGTTTGGAACATACTGACCCACCTGGGTGCGGTATGTTTCTGCAAACGAATTTGTGAACAGGCTCCCACAAAAGAATAGGCTATCGGAAAAAATTCTCCCACTTTCCCATCGGCCTGTAATTCACGTAAGCGAGTGACGGGGAAATTGACATTCGGGTCAACCCGAACACCACGCACATCGTAACCACCGTGCCTTACGCGAAGTTTATCTTCAGGTGTTTCAATTGGGATTTCTGATAACTGGGGCTCAGCTCGCAAGAAATCTGTAATCCGGTTTTCAGCTTCCTCTTGAGACATATTTTCCACACCAAAAGGTTTGGGATCATCACCCTCTACAAAGTGTCCGCTAGATGAGATCAAGGCCAGGCGCAGTTGCGATACGGGTTTTTTGAGCGGCATAAAAGGGCTGTCCTCGTAGACAAACCTCCCTGACCCGGCGTATCCTCGTGCTTGAGCCTCAACAATATATTCAACAATCCAGTCAAAGTCACCATCATCCAAAGAATCGCCGAGTTTCCAGAGCAATTTCTGGAAGAACCGACCAGCATCTTCTGTTGAAAAGTCCTTCAGGAATTTGAAATTTAAATCTGATCGAGGCCCATAAGAAAATGAATTCTTGAAATCTTCCAGGCTCTCAGTTTTCTGTTCATCGGTCATTTAATTACCTGTATCAATATAGAAACGGAGAAAACGAAGGAAGTATAAGAAAAAAATTCTTAAGTCACTTCAAAAAATCTACTAACAAATCACAATGTGACATTTAGAAATTACCGCAATTTTTGCGGTGAAACAATCTCACAGTTTATATGCCAGAATTTTTTCCAAAGGCTGGAATTCTTCACAAAAATCTCCACAGATATCTAAACGTTGCTTTACCAAAGGTATTCAACTCGCTACACCATCTTTTTGCACTGCCATTTCGGCAAACTGGTCCAGTAATATAAAGACTTCATCACAAGTAAGTTACTCTTCTTCCTTCGTTATTTTTCCTGTCCACAAAGCAACCATAGAAATGCCAACTTTTGGCCTTTTCCTCCTGTGGGATTTAGCCATCGATTTCCAAACGCCATTTCAGGCGCAGGCGAGCATCGTGTATCATCTTAAAACAATCACATCGTTCCATACCCAACCATTACATAACTTCTTCTTTAGGCATTCGAAACATGACCATAGCCTGAATCGCCTGGTGTTGATTTTTGGTCAATTCTTTTTTAAAAATATTTTGGGTATATTGCAAAAATTTATGTTTTGCTAATTGGTTATGCAATTCAAGCGGAATTTTGGGTAAAACACCCTCTGGTGCTATCTCCCGCCACCGCTGCAGGCGAAGCTCAAAGAGCAATAGCCGCACAGCAATTTTAAGTGCCCAGGTAGTAAACGCACTTTGCCCATCATAGCGATCCATGTTCTTCTGCACATATTCAAGCGTTGTCCCGGATACTGTCTCTATAAGTGCTTTGCTTGCCAAATCGTCAGCAGCAACTTTCCCATCAAGTGCATATGGAAGGCTGCGGAACATTAAAGTGCGCAATTCTTCCTGAGCCCGCAGCTGCCGTTCGACTTCAGCAGACAAATCGTCCACCCATTTACTGTTTGTGCGTTCAACCATAAATTTATTATACACATACAGCATCATCAGAGGTTAACTACATTGCGCCAAAATAAATACATCAACCCAATGGAAAGGCTTTGCGAAACTCATCCACAGCTTTTTGACCATTGCGTTCCAGTCTATCATAGAACATCTCCCGGTCCTGATTGCGATAATCCAATCGCTCAACCCGGAATGGTGCCAACCGTTCACCGGCTCTTCGACGCTCAGGAATTTGCAAAAAGTATTCCAAGGCATTCTGAACACTGTACGCATCCGACCAATCCGATTTGTATACTGGCATCCCTGATTGATTGAATATCCAGGACATATTGGGCATGGAGCCAAAAGCGCGATGACAGGCA
>JAFGWT010000371.1 GCA_016937015.1 Deltaproteobacteria bacterium
TCACAGCATGTCCGGTGGTTCCTGACCCGACAAAAAAATCCAAGATAATATTACTGTCACCCAAATTCGCAATAGTTCCAAGTCGTTGAATCAGTCTTGTCGGTTTTGGAGTGAGTTTAATTCCTGGAAAAAAATTTCTCAGCTCCTTCGCCGCTTCGTCGGTATGCCCGACCTCGTGGTGTGACAGTATAGAACTGGGAGCAATGCCTTGCTTGATCTTGCCGATAAAATTCTTAAGGGCAGGGGTGGTGTTAGTGCCATTCTTTCCCCACCAAACACGATTCTCCTGAACATTATTTCTATGCGAATCCTGCGACATTGCCCATACCCGAGATCTTTTAGGCCATATTTCCTGGCCCGTATGAGGGTTCGTAATCGGGTAGTATAAAGTTGGTCGTTCCTCTGCCGTGTAGCGACACGTGTAGTCCGCCGCTTTCCATGGGCCTCTAGCATCACCATCGGGATTGTCGTACCGGCCTTTCTGTTCGTCTGTCATTGGCAATAGACCTGCCTGAAACTTACCACATGGAGCATATGCGAAAATCGTTTCATGTACGTATCCAATTCCACATACATCTGGCGGAGGCGCATAACGTTTGACCCACGCCATCGCGCATTCAAACGCTTTTTCACCGAAAGTGCTATCGAGCAGAAACCGATAACCAGCCGACTCGTTGTCATCGATGCTCGAAAAAAAAATGCTGTTCTGTTCAAAGAAATTGCGAGCGATGCCAAGTCTGTCGGTCATCATCGCCATCCAACTCGAATGCTGGTAGCTGTCTTTGTATGCGAATCCATCGCCGCCAGTATTGTACGGCGGATCAATATAAACACATTTTACCTGCTCGCGATAGCGTTCCTGAAGCAGGTTTAGGGCTTGGAAGTTTTCGCTGTGAATCAGGAGGCCGTCGCATTGGTTGTCGAAGTTGTCGAGGGATGCGATTAGGGTTGCTTTGAAATCTTCGCTGAAGAAGCGGGTGTCCAGTACCAGTTTGTCGTTGGCTTTTAAGAATTCCACGGTTAGAGGACGAGTGAAGCCCGGTGCGCCCTTCGATAGCAAATCCTTGTCGCCGGCTTCTATTTCGTCGATGGCAAACAGTTTGATCCATTCATCCAGCTGTGCGTCATTTTCGATGATCTGCGGATAGAGTGATTCCGGTACACGGTCGAGGGTGATGCAGTAATTGGTCTCCACCACAAACTTCTTTTTCAGCCACAGCTTTTTTTGAAACTCCTCAAGCTGTGCCAAAAATTCAATCAGTTTGCCTGCAATTTTTCGAAGCACACGAATTTTCGAAAGATATGATTCCACCGTCGGCGCGTCGGCATTTTCAATATCATCCAGGTGCATCACTTCATTTTTAATATAAAAATCCAGCTCTCTTTGCAGGAACCCACCCAAATCCTTATGGATAAAATAATCCATGGTATTGCGGGAGGTATACTGGGTGATGTATTTGGCCAGCAACGGCCGTTTCTTTTCTTTCTCCGTGGGAGCCGGTGTATTGAGCAACCCCAGATAATCCGCAGTGCGGGTATGAGGGGGGTCTTTTTGCAAAATGGAAAGAATACGTTCAACTGTTTCGGCGTTGCGTTTTGTCTGCCACACACCCTCCTGCCCGGATTTATCGGGATCGGGGCGGTACTCAAACTGAATCACCAGTTCGCCATTTTCTCCCTCAACAACAGGTGTGGTTGGATGCAGCAGAAAAAAACGACGGCTGGTGTCGGACGCTTTCACATTTCCATGCTCGCCTTCGGTGGCATCGACAATCTTAAACAAAACCCTCAGATCATCAGGAATTTCACCATCAAATATTCGATCGCCATTTTTGATTCGCTGCTCCCTGGCTGCGATTGACAAATCGAAACTGAAATTGGAAAAATATTCGGTCGATTTAACATAGTACTGATCAGCGTTCGCCCAGTGCAGTTTTACTTCTTCGCCATTATATGGAATAGCATACGGCGCCGCTTTCCCCGACGTTTCCCGGGTGTAATACCGCCTGGAAATAAAATCGCCATCTTCATAATATCTTTCAAAAAATCGATACAGGTGGTCATACACATCGGCTTCGGCGCCTGCGGTGTCTTTAAGTACATCCAGCGCCGCTTTCGCCTTTTTTACCGGTTCCGTATCCAATGGATTGGGGGCGCCAAATTCCATCGCCATTTTTACAGCGCTGTCGTATGTGGCCTGCAGTTCTTTTTTTTGGGTTTCATCAACACTGCTGAAAGCGGCAGAAATGATGCCCAGCAAATCCTTGTCTATAAATGTCTGCACTTCACGCGCTTTGGCGTGCATAACGCGATAGAATCCGAAATCGAGGTCCGGCTGGTCAAGTTGAAACAGCTCGGTCAGCTTGTTAATGAGACGACTTCGAAGTTGTTCGGTGGTGGGCATTCATATTTCTCCATTTATTAAAGGTACTGAACTTATCGGAATTGTGGTTGTACTTCAACTGTCCACCGAATGGCAAACAATCGCGTCACATCGCTGGTGGTATTCAACTGCTGCTGCACATCATCAAGCAGCTTTTCTTTTCGTTCTTCAATTGCCATTTCTGCCCGATCCCGATTTGAACGCTTCTTTCTTAGCTCTTTCTCCAGTTCCAGCACCTTTCTTCCAATTTCCATGCGTTCTTCGAGTGGCGCAAGACGGGCACGACGCTTCTGTGCCCGAATTTCTTCTTTCATTTCCGTCAGTTCTCGCTCTAAAAAGCGAATTGAATCCTCCGCCCAGCGCTCTGTTTTATCCATTTCTTCAACCAGCAATTGCTGATTTCTGTGGTCTACATCCTTTAAATATTGCTGTCTTTCGAGCGCCAGACCAGACAATATATCGTCTGGCAAATCTATTTGTGCTGAAAGAATCGATGTGGTCGCCGGACACTGAAACAATTTGCGACAGGTTTCATCGCTGACTCGTTCTCCTGAATCAACTATTCCCGAAAATACAATTTTCTGTTCTTCCCGAAATCCCTTCATGGAAACCAGCTCCGCCGCCAGCCATCCTGTTTTTCCGTGCAGCGCCACCACCTGACTGATATTTTCCTGAACTGTAAAATTGACCTGTGCGGCTTGCAGCTCACGTCCAATTGCCTGTTCAATCAGGCTGACCGCAAGATCCTCGTTGGAACGGTAAAAGACACCCTCACGATCATCGCTTCGCCCTGGTTCGCTATTGGCAGCGTAATAAAAAATGCTGTCGCCTGAATTGTCCGGATACCGGAATGATAACCCGTCCTCTGAAAATGTCGCAGAATCGCCCAACTCGTGTCTGGTTAAATCCATCAGCCACTTCGTTCGCTTGTCCAGAATATTTCGGGTTTCGCTTTCTCTCGTGTTGAGCAAACTCTGAACATCGGTGTCCAGATGTCGAAGGACCGTTTCCCGGGTTGCTTTCATGCTGGCTTCGATTTCCTCCCGAGATTCCGACTGTAATTCGTCAAATGCAGCGTTGATTTCGTCTTCGGTTCGGCAGGTAGACATTATTTCGATAATGCGTTTTTCGATATCCACCCCTGATTCGATTGTGCCCAGAATTTCATCGGATGCACCAAACACGCCATTAAACAGCTTGAATTTTTGGTCCAACAACTGAAAAACGCGGCGTTCCGCAGTATTGGCGGTATTAATGAAGTTGACAACCAGCACGTCATACTTCTGGCCAAAACGATGGACACGTCCGATTCTCTGTTCCACTCTTTGTGGATTCCATGGGAGGTCGTAATTTACCAGCAGAGAGCAAAATTGAAGGTTAACGCCCTCTGCGGCTGCTTCGGTTGCGATGAGGATGGTACCGCGTTCCTTAAATTCTTCGACAATAGCCGCTTTTACATCCACCGGTTTAATTCCGGTGATTCTTGAGCTCCCTTGATGACGTTCCAACCAATTTTTATATATTTCCTGCGAACGATTGTCCGTATTCGTGCCACTTATCAGGACAATTTGCCCCGCGTATTGAGTTTCGAGCAGATCGAATAAATATTCCTGTGTTTTTTTCGACTCAGTGAAAATCACCACCTTTCTCGCTGCGCCGTAGTTTTTCTCAGCGGTATCGAAAGCAGTGGGCAATATTTCAAGCAGCGCCTCACCTTTGGCATTACCTGCTATGGAATTTGCTTTGGACGCAGATTTGGAGAGATGTTCGAGTTCATCAAGCAATTGGCGCTTGAGCATTTCAGCTGTAAACTCCGGCATTGCTTCAGGCGCCTCTTCTTCTTCAAGCTTTTCGGTCCAATCCTCTTCGGTCTCTTTCCAGTCATCAATGTCCTCAGTTAGCTCCTGCCCGTTTTCAATAGGCTCATCTTCTGATGGCTCGCCGAGAATGGAGTTCGCAAATTCCTGAAATGCTTCGTTGCTGCCAGTACAATTTTCAAGCCGTTGCTGCAGTTTTTGCAGTGTAGCTCCAATGGCAAAGGTTGAGGACGCAAGTAATTTGCGCAGCATCAGCTCTTTTAATTTTTTATGTAAACCCGGAAACGCCCATGTGGTCCCTCTATCGAGATATCGGGATACCAACTCATAGACTTCCTGTTCTTCTTCTGTGGGGGTAAAATCCTGGGTAATGGAGTGCCTGGTTGTAAACTTTACAAATCGTGTAACATCCTGTCTAAGGGTGCGTTTGCACCACTGTCGAAGGCGCATTCGCAGGTCTTCATTTCGTTCGTCCTGAGTCGTCTCATCAGCTGTTTTTCGATACTGCGATGTAAAACTTTTCAGATCCTCTTTTTCTGAACCAAAATATGATTCATCAGCAATACTGGCCAACCCCCAGAGTTCCTTTAAATCGTTTTGCAACGGGGTGGCGGTTAAAAGGATTTTGGGGCATCCTGAAATTGCGCTGCGAATAGCGGTTGCCTGCCGTGATCTGGATGCGCCCTTGTAAACATTCCTAAGGCGATGGGCCTCATCAATCACGACCAGATCCCAGTCAACCTTTGCAACCTCAGCTGCTTTTTTCCAGATAAATTGATACGAGGACAATATTACAGCAGGCTTTCCATGTTCTCCTGGCTCGGTAAATGGATTTGCATGTCCAGCTTTTTGAATTGCTTTATAGTTTTTAGAATCCAGTACAACCGCAGGTACAAAAAACTTGGTTTCGAGTTCCTGTCGCCATTGCATTCGCAATGTCGCGGGCAGGATTAACATAATCTTTCTTTTTCCTTCCGCCCAGCGTTGAGCGATCACCAACCCTGCCTCAATTGTTTTTCCGAGCCCAACCTCGTCAGCAAGCATAACTCCTTTTTGTAATGGTGATTTTAATGCAAAAATTGCCGCATCTACCTGATATGGATGCAATTCAATTTTGGCGTTACTCATCGAGCGCCCAATTGACTCTATTGTCCCCGCAGGTCCTGTTCGTTGCAGTTCGTATGCCCAGTATTTTGCATGATATGGTGTGGTCATTAGTTAATCCGTTCCCTATAGGCCAGTTTTGTTCGCTGACCGTTGTATCATCTTCGCGCCTGGCCCCAAAGAGCAAAATCATAAAATTACAGTGAATATAAACTATCGCAAAGACAGATTCTGTCTGTTTCATGGGATATTTTTTAAAAAGCGGAATTTATTATAATTGTCTACGATAGATTGGGTTCAACCGTTAGGACGACAAAATGAAACCCCGCTACCTCACCAAAACCCGCTTCAAGCTGGCATGCGAATGCCCGGCAAAGCTGTATTACACCGCCAAAAAGGAATACCCCGACAAAAAGAACACCGACCCATTTATGTTGTCGCTGGCGGAAGGGGGATTTCAGGTGGGCGAGCTGGCGAAGCTGTATTTTAAAGGGGGGCATGACATCACAGCGCTGGGATATGAAGAATCGCTGGCGCAAACCAATGAACTGCTGAAGCAAGAAAACGTGACCATTTACGAGGCGGCGGTTCTGTTTGAAAATCTGTTCATTCGGGCGGATGTGCTTCAGAAGCGTGGCAACAAACTGAGCCTGATTGAAGTGAAGGCTAAATCGATTGATACCAATGAGGAAGAGCCATTTCTGACGAAGAGCGGCTATGTGAATTCCAAGTGGAAGCCGTATCTGTACGATGTGGCGTTTCAAAAGCATGTAATTGTGAGTGCATTTCCGCAGTATTCGGTGAATGCCTCTCTCATGTTGGTCGACAAACACGCGTTGTGCCCGACAGATGGGCTGAATCAGAAATTTAAGATTGTGACCAATGAGCGCGGGCGAAAGGGTGTGGTCGTAGAAGGAGTTTCCCCCGAAGATTTTCGTCCCAGATTGCTGACCCAGATAAATGTGAACGACATTGTTGAAATCATTTGGAATGGGCGGGATCAAAAAGAACCACAGCCGTTGAGTTTTTTTGAGCGAATTGACTTGTATGCCGACTATTACGGGCGAGACGAAAAGATACAGACGCCTGTATCTGCTGAGTGCGGCAAATGCGAGTTTAAGACCACGCCAGAAGAAGAGGTGAATGGGTTAAAAAGCGGTTTTAAAGAATGCTGGAAGCATCAGTTGCATTGGACCGATGCGGATTTTGAAGAGCCGACGGTGCTGGATGTGTGGTTTTATCGAGGGAAAGATAAGCTGATTGAGGCAGGGCGGTACAAAATGGCAGATATGGTGGAGGAGGACATAGCGCCAAAGTCGGATGATAAGGAGGGGGTTTCCACTTCGGAGCGTCAGTGGTTGCAGGTGGAGAAGGTGAAAAATGGCGATGCATCGGCATGGCTAGACAAAGACAACTTGCGGGCAGAGATGGAGAGTTGGACCTTTCCGTTGCACTTCATCGATTTTGAAACCACCATGGTGGCGATTCCCTTCAACCGTGGGCGGCATCCGTATGAAACGATTGCATTTCAGTTTTCCCATCATCAGCTGGAGGCGGATGGCACTGTTTGTCACAAGGGGGAATATCTGCATACCGCCCGTGGCGTGTTTCCCAATTACGACTTTGTGCGCGCACTGAAGCGCGAGCTGGAAAACGACGAAGGCACCATATTTAGGTACGCGCCTCATGAGAACACGGTACTCAATCATATTTACCGCCAGTTAAAAGAGGACACCGGTGATATTCCAGACCGTGATGCGCTGTGCGCTTTTATTCAGTCCATCACGCATCCCTCAGGTTCGACAGCTGACAAATGGGAGAGCCTGCGCGACATGGTGGATATGTGGCCACTGGTCAAACGCTTTTATTACGACCCGCACACAGGTGGCTCAAACTCCATTAAACAGGTGCTTCCTGCGGTATTGAACAGCTCGGATTATTTGAAATCGAAGTACGGCTTGCCCATCTATGGCGCGAAGGGCGGCATTCCCAGTAACAACTATCGCGACTGGCAGTGGATTGTTACCCAAAACGGCAAAATCGCTGACCCATACAAGCGACTCCCCAGACTATTTGAAAACATCCCCGACGAAGCGCTGGACCTGCTGGTGGAAAGTGATCGCCTCGCCGACGGTGGCGCCGCCATGACCGCCTATGCCCGCATGCAATTCGAAGAGATGAGCGACTACGAACATCAGGAGATTCAATCCGCTCTGCTAAAATACTGCGAGCTGGATACCCTCGCCATGGTGATGATTTACGAAGCCTGGCGGGAGTGGGTGGCGTAGTTGTATAGGGCCGACAACAGGAATCATATGAGATTCTTCACCCTTCTTCTATACCGGTTGTGGGCTACCATTTTTATTGGATGCTCAACCTCCAGTGAGACGGACACACTCGTCAACAATGGCTCTGCCCCGTACACATCAAACCCCATTGGCGACGCCATCGTCCACGTCATCGACGTCGGTCAGGCCCTTTGCACCATTACCGAAACCCCAGACGGCCATTACATGATTTACGACACCGGACACTGGCAAGGGGAGGGGTGTCTAAATGCCGCGTTAAACCTAATCAAGGGAGATACCATTGACCTGATGGTGCTGAGTCATACGGATGCGGACCATCTGGGGGATGCCGCTGCGATCATGGACACCTTCGACGTGAAGCAAATTATCCGCACCGGCATTGAAAGGGAGACGGCCACCTGGCTAAAAGCGGATGAGGCGATGTCGAAAGCAATATTTGGATTTTTCACTTGCGCAACACTTGGTGTTTCTGACGGTGACATATTTATGAAAAATTCAAATTTCAAACGTTCATGGCGTTTTGCGAATTCAAAATGGGTAACCCGGACTGACATCTGCGGGTCAGTCAAACAGAAGTGTCAATAAATTAGGGAATGGGCCGCCCGCAGTGGGACTGCCATGCAAATTACAGCCACAACCGGATGAACTCGCAACGGAACTCTCCATGTCGGAGTCGGTATCTGAAGATGCGTTTTCGGAAACGCATTGTGCAATTCCCTGAATCAGTGAACAGGTCATATCCTGCAGCAGGCAATCGTCCCGGTCCTGCCAGTTGTTTCCGGGGAGGCATTCCTGTGTCATTTCTTCGTCACATCTCATAGCCCCCGGTACGCATGTGATACCTGAAGAATCAGTGCTCGTACTATCCACGTCCTGAACAGTTTCATCCCCACCCGAGGTGTCTGATGTATCCAGGCTGGAATCAGCGGCGGCATCTGTATCTGCAGTGTCTCTGTCCACAGAATCCGCGTCAAGTGTGGCTGTATCAACTGTATCCACATCAACCGTGGTCGTATCAACTGTATCCACATCAACCATGGTCGTATCAACTGTATTCACATCAACCGTGGTCGTATCAACTGTATCCACATCAACCATGGTCGTATCAACTGTATCCACATCAACCATGGTCGTATCAACTGTATCCACGTCGAGCGTGGCGGTGTCTACCGTATCTGTATCGAAGGTATTTGTATCAGCAGTATCCGCATCGGCTGTATCTATTGACGTGTCTACAGCACCCCCACATGAAATGGTTCCAGTTACCGCGGTCCAGAAAACACGACTCACTGCAGTGTTGCAAACTTCACACTCATCCAGCGGATTTGCCTCTCCCTGTGTATAGGATTGCTCTCCAATCCAGCAAAACTCAGGTAACGCATCTACCGTCAAAGTAAAATCACCGGTTGTGTAAACGCCTTCCACCACAAGGTAGTAAGTTGTTGATGCGGTTGCGGAAAGAGTGACAGCTTCACTGCCGCCGGGTCCATAGTTATCCATCCAATGAGTGCATGGCGTATCCTCGGCACATTGCGGAAGAACTCCCAGCGCTGCATCTAGGGGAGATACCGGTTCCACAGTCACGGAAAACGCTTGCCCAACCTCCGCATCTAACTGATACACGACATCTCCACCGTAAAAATCACTGCCAGAGCAACCTGTTCCGTACACTGAGACAGAACCTGGCATTCCAGTCAAACTGAATGCGTCCGCATAAGGTGTTGTATCCACCAGTCTTGGGTTTGCGCAGGTGCCGTCCACATCAAGCACCGAGACGACAATTGCCGTGTCCGCCCCATTCACACCATTGCTGGCGCGCAAAGTAACGGTGCAATCGCCGAGAAACCCGGAATCGGGATAAACACTGATCCAGCGGCCGGATGCAATTTGGACACCACAACCCGTATCACTGATGGACGTGATGGAAAGCGTCAAATCTGAGTCTGCAGACATATCGTCTTCAACGTACGACCACAAATCCAGTAATTGCGAATTCTCAGAATCCATAAAGACAGACTGGCTTGGAATCGCAGACCATACCGGTGTGGTATTGGGAGCAGCGATACTTACAGTAACCCACTGTTCATCAGTGAGACCTCCGCTGTCTGTCAGAGTAAGAAGAATGTCATCTGAACCGCTAATTCCAGTTCTTGGGACAATGGTTATCTGGTGGTCTACCTGAGAGACATCGAAAATAGCAGTGTTCACATCTGTTATTACAACTGAAAGTTCCTGCAAGGTATCGGTTAAATCATTCAGGTAATAAACCAAATCGACGCTTTCAGGGGTCAACCAATCAGTTTCTATAGATTCAACAATTGGATCAATCTCTGGCGCCGTATTCGGCAAATGCACAGACACCTCCGGTGTCGCTGATGCTGTTCCGCCCTGGTTGAACGCGCTGACACGGTAATAATAGGTGTTGTCAGGAACCAGCCCCATTACATCGGTAAAACTGTCAGCGTTGGTGCGAACCTGGCCAATTTGCCCCCAATCACCCGCTTCTCCTGTTTTTCTTTCCAGGATAAAACCGGATTCATCCCATGACGCATCATCCCATGTCAATTGCACCTGCTGACTCCCCGTTAAGACAGCTTCAAGGTTCGCAGGGGCATCCGGTGACTGGACATCCTCCGTGAAAAACTGCCCCACAATACTGGAGGTTTCAGCCCCGGCGTTATCCACAGCTACCACACGCCAGAAGTAAACTTCGTTATACCCGAGAAACGCCACATCCATGGACGTATCCTGAACATCCACCGCGAACAACGGCGGATCACTGGAATGACCGAGATAAAGCCTGTATGTGAGTATGTCGGTGGAATTCGCATCGACGCAGCTCCATGTCAATGTAGTGACGTCACTGGCGATGTCCTGTGCGCCGTCCGATGGAGCCAGGAGATTGGGAACATCAGGTGCGTAGTTCGGAAGTATTGATGAAACAACCTGATCGTAGGTACCCATCATTCCGTATTGATCCATCACCTGCAGTCTCGCCAAAAAATCTCCGGTTGCGGCAAACTGGTGAGTAACCTGACTGTTAGTGGTTGCAAAAGAAGTGTCGAAGGCACCATCACCATCGAAATCCCAACGGTATCGCAGATAATTCGCATCAGTCTGATAGTCGAAGGAATTTGTTGCATCAAACGTAACCTCTCTGGGGGTCGTCGTCGACGAATTTGCAGAAAATATGGCGACTGGGGGCGAATTGAAGGTCTTTGCGCCAGAGAAACCTTTGTCATTGACAGTGTTATCGTGGTCGATGAAACGTCCCAACGGATTACCGTTGTTAATCGCAGAGGACGCCTCCTGCAGGGAGTAGTCGAATGAAGCGGCATCCATGTACAATGGATCGTCATTGTTTTCGCCAGGTCCAACCTCATAGGCAGTCGTGGGGCCAAGATAATCAACGCCGATGTTCCCAAAGAATTGGTTAAACTCTGTGAACACGGTGTTATGCTGCAAATCTGCGGTTGAAATCCGAATACCGTAATCGGCGTTTGTCAAAATGTTGTTGGTTATCGATATCTGCTGGGGATATTCGCTATTCTGGATGTAGATGCTGTCACCGGTACTATTGTCCAATGTATTGTTCGATATATGTGGACTCGAACCGCTGAAAACGGTGATAGGCGCTGCACAGCTGTGAATGACATTGTTCCTGATAATTGGCTCTCCTGTTCCACCAATATTGATACCCTCCCCAACCTCGAATATTATGTTGTTACTGACGATTGCGGAGTTGTCGTAGCTGATAACCCCATCAGAGGTATTTGAAATTCCAAACCCATCCACAAGCGTATTCTCGGCGGTATAAATTGTCCCTTCGACCAGAACCCTTGAGTTATCGACTGCCTGCAGTGAAACCCCACTGGTGAGCAATACATCTTCAGTGTAGGTGCCCTCATGAACGAGCACCAAATCGCCATCTGCTGCCGCGTCAACACCCATCTGAATGGACAGATAATCGTAAGGCACCTCATGGATTGTGCGGTCCGGAAGATATAGAATTGAATCCGTAATTGACAAAGACCAGTTTCCGAGCGCATCCGCGACCTGCGCGTAAACAATTTTACTCCCGGAACCCGCATCACCTCCAAAACCTGCCAGATCCCAACCCAGTTTGACATCGCTATAAGGTTCTGGAGTACTCCAGGTTACACCATCGTTGCTGAACCGCATCTGCGCACCGGTTTCAAGTCCACCGACCGGATCAGTTACATCCAACACAATGTCGACAAATGGTACCATCGTTACGTAATGGTCATACTGTACTGAAATTTCTCCGGTTGGGCCTTCTGCGTCAGCAACGTATTCCCCTGTGAAGCCAATCGTTTGACCTGAGTACAAAAACAGCGTTTCTGATTCAGGCGTGTAGAATCCAGACAATGGGTTCCAGTAGATGGTATAGTAGCCGGCAGGCAAATTGTTTTGGGACCAGGAAGCCCCTGAACCAGTGTATGATCCGGATTCGCCATTGAGTGTGTAGGAGGCCCCGGCCTGATTGGCCGATACGTTGACAGTGGCTGTCTGTGCGTCGTATTCAAAAGCGCCCATATCGGGCGCCGCGCCATCGTATGGAATGCCAACATCCGTACCCTGGTTGACAACCAGAGAACCGGAAGACAATCGGTAGCCTGACATGTCTACAAATCCTGGATCAACGGACAAATTACCATTGATACCTGTTTGGTCGGTCAAATTGCTGCCACCATCGTAATTTCCCCCCGCATTACCATACACGTTGTTATACGTGAAGGTGACACCTGTGCTCACTGTCACACCTTCATTGCCATTAAAACAAATATTGTTGTTTCGAAAATCATCAAAATCGGAGTACAGCACACCCCATTCGTTGTTGCTGGCGATGGTGTTATTGTAAACATAGTTCGTACCGGAACTGTTGGATGTGATCCCATAATCATTGTTAATTATGAGATTGTTGCTGATTTCGCAGTTCGTACCGTTCCAAATGACAATTCCGGCATCGCCACTGTCCCGGACGATGCAATTCCGGATAGTGGAATTGTTGGACTCCAACAACACGGCATCCCTCCCGATGGCGTTCTCGTTTACAATTGTCAGCCCTTCTATCACTGCATCATGCGCGTCAATAATGGTGTACGCACAGGCGTTAACAAGCTTGGTCGCTCCCGCGCCAGAACCGCGCAATGTGACGCCGTCGGCCATAACAATTCCAACCGAGGTGGTGGGATATCGGGGGGGCCATACCTCACACTCGACGGACCAGGTGCCTGGCGAAAGCTGAACAATGTCTCCCGAAACGGCATTTGTCATAGCGTCTCGAATGGTTTCATAAACGACGCCGTTCAGAGTTATTACACCTGGGGTACCGTCGGTTTTGTCAATTGTATCGCTGTATGTCGCGGAAACGTTATCCTCGCTGTCTCGAAACTGCACATAAACAGAGTGAGTAACGCCTCCCGTGGTACCGCCATAGTCCCTGTCTGCCAAATTCCATGCGCTCCAGGTATCGCTGTAGAATCGCCAGTACGTCCAGTTGACGCCGTTGTTGCTCGCACGCATATACTTAAGACCGGAGTCTCCATCCGCAGCGGGAATATTCAGTGTCACAGTATAGGAGTCAGTGGTCGCGGCCCCTCCGTTGATCTGAACGCTGCCCGTTGGAGGCGTTGTGTCAGCAACAGTTGTGAAGTAGGCCACGCCGCTGGAACGCTCATCGCCGCTTTCATCGTAGGCAACAACCTTCCACTTGTACTCGGTGTTGTAATCCAGGCCACCAACATCGAATGTTGTTCCAGTCTGACGGGAAGAGACCTTCTCACCCGAATAGAAATTGGTCGCACCGCTTCCCGATATCCAAACATCATAAGTTACA
>JAFGWT010000043.1 GCA_016937015.1 Deltaproteobacteria bacterium
ACGCGTCATATTCATTTTCATCCAATACCCCGTATCGTTTAAGCATCCGAATCACCCGATTCGCAGTGGTTTCGACAATCTCGGAGACATCTTCATCCTGAAGCGAAGGAGATGGTTTAAGTATTGCAGGTTTAAGTATTGCAACAACAGTTTGGCTGATTTAAGAAAGGTGTTCCGTATCAATCCAGGGTGAGGGCCTTCCATGTTCTGCATTTTTTCTTGGACATTCCAGCCTCCTGAAGAGATTATTCCCTATAAGGACATTGATTCTGTGACCGATGCCGGTGGTGTAAACATTTTGTATGCCTTTGGCATCGAAACGCCACCGGGTTGGTTAAGAGGAAACACTCACACGCATAGTAATAAGAGTGACTGTAAAAGTGAACCAGAAGAATTTTTTGCCCACTGCAAAAGCATGGGGTACGATTTTCTGGTAATCAGTGACCACATCAGTACCGAATTTCCGCATTGGAAGTCTGAACCCTGTCATGACCTCAGTGACACCGACGCCGGTATGCTTTGCATAGACGGTGAAGAGATGACCTCCACCGATAATCACACAAACGGCATTGGCATTGATCAAAACATTCTTCCCGGCACGATTCAGGAAAATCTCAGCGCGGCGGTGGATACGGATCCTTCTGGTGGGATATCGACGATAGCGCATCTCAACCATCCAGTAAGCCAAAGCCTCCTCACCGTAGGAAATCTTTCGTCGCTAGTCGACTTTAAGTTCATGGAAATTTGTAATGCAGGTACTGAAACTGGGAACGCTGGGGCTGATGAAGCCCTTTGGAAAGAACTCCTGGATGAACAAAAAAAAATCTATGGATTTGCATCGGATGATGCTCATGATTTGTCAGAAGACGCCGGGCGTGCCTGGATCATGGTAAAGGCGACCTCTCGCACCAAAGAAGCGATTCTCGGCGCAATCGATCAGGGGCACTTTTACGCCACCACCGGTGTGATGCTCAATCATTGTGAAGTTCGAAACGGCAAACTATCCGTGGATTCAATCAATGGCGAACACATCAAATTTATGGGTGTAGATCCCCAGGGTCCTTTTAGTGGAGATTATACCGCCAGATCAGCGGAGTACAATCTTGATAGAAATCCATATTACGTGAGTGCCGTCATTACAAATGACCATGACGAAACCGCGTGGTGCCAACCTGTTTTTGTTAATGACATGCCATAACCTTGAGCCCATCATTATTGATACCCTACTGGGGATGAGGAAATAGCGCTGACTCCCGGGACACGCCAAAAAGCGGGTTCTATTTATAATGGTGCACGCCGTTGGACTCCTGTGCCAAATGAGCGTCTTCGAAACCGTAATACGCTGCGGATCGTTTCAGACGAAGTTCGGGCCAGTCTGGATTGCCATCGATGGTGTCGGGCGCGGCGACCCAATCCGTTGGACACATATCCACATAAATATCTGTGAGAGTGGACATAAGGACGCTTTCATCACTGGCCATATCCCAGAAGTAGCGCATCCAGTCATATGATGTGCTGCGTCCGTAATAATCCACGGTACATCCTTCTCCCGTCTGGTCGTCATACCAGAGCGCTTCGCCCATCTCGCAACGACGAAGCGCGCTGCCACAAACCTCGGAAGAAATGACATCCACCAGCCAATCCCGACTGGTGACAATCGACTGGAAATCTGTATCGACCGGATCATCGCTCAAACCGTCTATCCCCGCTCCTTCACAGGTAAATGCGCCGTTTCGAGAATCTGATACACCAAAGTCATTGTCAGGTTCAGAATCCATATCAAAATCGAGATATGCATCGGCCTTCCTGTACCAACAGTCGGATTCTGTCGATTTGTTGAAAAGCCACGCCGAAAAGAAAAGTGCCCATCCTTCTCTGGCGGCACTCGAAGAATACTCCTGGCTCAACTCCGAAACATTTTCTCTGTAGGGGAAACCGTTGTCGTTCTCGACCGTGGCCTTGTCGATTGTGTCCGACACCAATTCGCCATCGCAGCCATGCATTTTCGCATCATCTCTCGTCTGCTCGCGTTTACCCAATCGCAACATTGCAACCACATGACCGAGCTCGTGGGCAATACGAAACTTGTGCCTCCTGAGTGCCCCAACGGCTGGAATAATCGCAAAATCGCCAACTTGGTTATATAACGGATTGTCATACCCATCGACCCCCGTATTTATCCACAAATTGTAAAAATCGGGTTTATACGTGTTGCCCAGACCATCGATACCACTTGGAACGTAAAACAGAACCGTACGGGAGGATATGGTGTCGTGATACACATTCGGCTCCGGCTCATTGCTCTCACTCCACGCCCTGTGCTGACAACAGGGTGCGCCCTCTGCGCAATTCGATTTGTTCCCTGAATTTCCAAGGTGAAACCCGCTGCGGCCAAAGGCGAAAAGTCCAACAGCCAGATTGTGCCAAGCCTGACGGGCTCTGTTTTCATCCTGTGTGATATAATCTGATGGACCCGATTCAGCAAGCAATGACAAATCCACCGTACGTGTTTCATTGGCACTCACTGCCGCAATATCAAATTCGAAATCCACATACGGAACAAAATAGGTAGTGCGTCCATCCTGCAGGTTTGTTGGGGAATCCAGATAGCGATTGTAGGTGTACGATTCAAGTGTAACCCCGTTTATTTCTGACCTGCCGTAAAGACGAATGGTAAAACGGCTCACCGCATCCACCACCAGGTGAACACATCCGGTTTCTTCGTCGAGACGATATTCTGTGGATGTTAAAAATTCGTTGTCCCAAAGATGAATCTCCAGCCCTCGAGCGAACCGGAAATAGCTATCGGTGCCGAGATAGTCTTCATAGTTGCTACCAATTTCATCGGTATATTCGGTGCCCAACAAAAAGCAGAAATTAACCGTGCGTTGTGTCCGTTTTATGGCGTCCGTGTCAGTGCCAGTGTCAATGCCAGTATCAGTGTCAGTATCAGTGCCAGCGCCAGTGCCAGAGTCAGTGCCAGTTACAGTGTCTGAGTCAGTGTCCGTGTCAGAGTCCGTGTCAGAGTCATTGTCGGCGCCAGTGTCAGCGCCTGTGTCGGTGCCAGTGTCAGCGCCAGTGTCGGTGCCAGTGTCGGTGCCAGTGGCGGTTTCAGTGTCAATGTCAGTGTCCGTACCCGTGGCGATGTCAGTGCCAGTGTCAGTGTCGGTACCAGTCTCAGAATCCATCGCGCTGTCCGTGCTCGCACCACTGTCCGAACTGAGATCGTTGACGGTTTCGGAATAGGTATCATTTACTGTGTCCCCGGGCGGATAGATATCGCCATATGTGTCACTCCCAGTGTCTTTGTCGCTGGCGGTATCCCTATGGCTGTCGACACCCGTATCATTGCCAGTGACCGTTCCCTGTTCCACCAGGGGCGTATCAGTGTCCAGCTTCAGATTCTCATCCACAGAAACCGGGTCATCCCAATCTCTGTGAAGTGGTTGACATGCAACCCCACAAAGAATCAACAATATTGCCAGCATTGCCACGAGACCGCCTGTCCGCGTCCTCATAAATCCAATAAAACTCATAACAGTATTTTTCTCACGTAAGCCCCTGTGAATCAACAGCCTGCGTATCATTTTACTGAAGAAGAATGTCACTGATCAAAAATGGCGTACATTTTCCAGTCTCATTTCCTGTTTACCGCGTTACATTGTCCTGAATTTAACGTCTAAAATTTTTTCAGATAGTTCAGGTGCACGCCACCAGTCAGATCGGGGCCAATAACAATTGGGGACGGAGATGACGATTTACGGCGAGGCCAAAGCAAAATGCCTGCCGTCACGCCAAACGCAGCTATTACGCCAGAAATCCAGGCAGCCCTACCATACCGGGTATAGTTGCTGTTGTGCTTTTCGCCAATACTCTCTTCGGAAGCCTCAAAGAAATTATCGCGCGCTTTCAACGAGAGCACCCCAAATCTTACAGCCGCGCCAGTAAACAAAGCGGCCAGGGCCAAACTCGATTGAGCCCACACTTTTTGGTGGCGATAGTGATGGCGACTCTGTCCAGAGTCACCTGACTGTGATGCGTATTTTGAAAGGATAACACTTTCCGGTTGAACATTGTCGAATGAAACCGAAATCAAAGAACTGTTGTCAATGATACCCTTGTAATACTCCGGTCCATATGATGACAGAAATAATCCCTGATCCAATGCAGACTCAACTGCCCCCTTTTGTCGCAGCGCTTCATCGCGAAACTGCAAGGTACCCATCTTCCGCACTTCATTTTTGGAGAGTCTGACTGCCGCCTCCCCGTGTTTGCTGTAAAAAAATATCATCCGGTTGGCGGGCAACCAGAATCTGGTACTTTGAATCCCATCCAAATTGCCATCCAGAAAACGACTGCCATCTTCGAGTTCCACATAGAAATGCCCCATGGATGACAAATCCCCTGTGACAAACGCTGCATCTGCAACATTCGAAATGTCAACAATGGGAACGTTCTGATTTCTTTTGGGGGGTGCAACCACCACCTGAACACGGGCGAGCGACTTTTTCACTCCGCGATTGGCCGCCAGCGTAAAAGCGTACAATTCACTGTAGGCAATGCGGCCATCATTATTGATATCGGCAAGTCCCGACAGCCCCGACAGTACAACGTGGGTAAACACACCGGACTCCAGTTTTGACCATTCATGAGATTGCCGGTTGGCAGACGAAGAAACAAATATTCCCAAACCGGGAACCCTAGAGGCAACTGGCAGACTGGAGACCCTGTGTTCCTCGGGAGTCAGCATCACTTGCGTGGCACTTTCCTCCTGGTCAAACATGCCACGACTGCCGACGATCCCTTCAGCGTAGCAGGCATCAACAAACAGATGCGTATACTCGGCGTCCATTGCCTCGATTACTTTTTGATACAATTTATCCCGAGTGAGCTTTCCGTCTGCCAACACCAGGCCGGGAATTCCCTGTTCGTTTTTAACGCCGTGTCCACTGAAATAAAGATATACCACCGGCGTATGCCCTTTTGCCTTGTCCCGTTCAATCTGCAACGAAAGTGACGCCACAACCCGTTGCAGATTCGCCATAGACGGCACCTGAGCCACCGAAGCAATATCCGGATATCGCCGCTGTGAAGCTTCATCCGGCACTGTCAACAAATGAACCTGTGTGGCAAATCGCTTGAAATAGTAATACACGCGAATCACATCATCGTCGGCATACCGAAGAGTGGCGAGCTGTCCCCGCTGCGCGTCAGGAGGGGCGTTATTGCCCACCAGAACCACATAACTGCGGCCCTGGGTCTCGTTTGCCTGTGCACTGCCGACGCTTAAAAGAATACAGCACAATATCAACAATCCCCACGGGGATAGAAATTGACCGAACCAGGACTTAAATAAATGAGCTGGCATGAATCAGGGTTCCTTTATGGTCAGATTCAATGTGAAAACCTGAGTGGATTCAACCGCACCACCCACCGGGTCATGGTCTCCATTTTCGTAGCGATTGACTACATCCCTGATCTGTGCGCGATTTAATGGTTGGTCGCTCTTCAAACCGTAGACTGTATATTTTCCTGCTGGATAGTGCGCATCCAGAACAATGGCCTTTTTCAGCGTTCCTCCCTGTTCCGGCACACGAACACTCAGACCGTTTTCGGCTGCGGGAAACATCCAGATGACACTGCTGTCTGCTTCCCGAATGGCAAACCCCGAAAAGTAGGCCGACATTTCAGCATCCGCAAATCCAATGGTCAGCCGGTCTTCCTCCCGGCAAGCACCATCCCCTTTATGCCCCACACAACGCACGTAAAAAAACGGGGCGGCCGCTTCATCTCCTTTGGGAGTAAACTCATTTTCCTGCGCCTCATCACGCTTCTGCCCCAGGCCCCAGAGACCTCCAGCAACAAACAATAACAACGCCATACTCAATCCAACCCCCCACCGCCACCTGCCGATTCGGCGCCTGTCGGTATCCAACCGGTCTGCATCAACAGTTCCCATAATCGCTGCAAGGACCTGTTCTTTTTCCTGTACCGACACATCATCCCTGCGGGCAAGCAGGCGCGATGCAAACTGCGAATCATTGGACCGCTCAGCAATGGGTTTTGCAAATTTCGAGTCGACTTTAGTCATCGTCACTTCCTACCCTGATACTAAATACGTTTCGCCAAGGCCAATTGGCGTTTTTTTCAAGTCTGACGTTTTCACCAAAAAAAAACACACAGATATGCCCCTATTTCAGAAGTCCTTCCCGTTGCAGATGCTTCTGCAGATTCGTCTGCAGCTTCTTTTCCAGCGTTCGAACTTTCCAACGGGTCATTTTCAGTATTCTCGCCACTTCGAGCAACGGTTTTTCTTCGCGAAAACGCATTGTGACAAACCGCCTTGTTTTCTCGTCGAGTTTCGAGAAAAACGAGTCCGAAACCTCCAGACAACGCTGCCAATGGAGACGGGACTCTTCATTTTCGTCCACCTCATTCATCTCGGCATACATTGAGAGGGTCAGCGTTCCGGGCACCTCCTGAACCGCACCGCTCAGGGCAGACAGGGGATCCCGTGAATGGGATCGCCAGTGATCCACCAATCGGTTTCGCGCAATCGTCATCAAATAGCCGCGATAGGGTCGAAGTCCGTCGTACAATACCCTCGCACGGGGAGCAAATGCCTTCATGAACACGTCCTGCAATAAATCAAGGCGGCCATTTACATCATCAATCCCACGAATGAATATGCCTTTTTGCTTTTCTGTAAAACCATGGGAGAACAATTGGAGTACATCGTCAGCGTACTCCCGATATATTTCAGAAAGCGCCTCGTGTTCGCCCTGCCGAAAAGCATTAAGAAGCTTGCGATTATTGATAAGTAAACTCATATCCTTCGTTGGTAGTATTAACACGGACGTTGTTACCAAACAACGTTTGAATTCAAGCCGTCCCTTATGTGTAACTGCACGAAAGTACTTTCCTAATCACTTCTGAAAATCCAACAGGGACCTCCCCCGGAAAGCCCCTTATAACGCTTTCAGTGATTATATGGAGGAACAATTCGCAGCAATATGAATATAGGTAGAACAAACGCCCTTTGTCTGTGAGCATCCATTCTGCATAATCATCGATTTTTCGTCCATTTCCATTATCATGGCTTC
>JAFGWT010000372.1 GCA_016937015.1 Deltaproteobacteria bacterium
CCGCGGGAACGACGAATCATGGCTATATCACGCAGATATATGTCAACAAAAACTTGTGTAGAATCATGAGGCCTGCGCGGAGATGACAAAAGGTTTCTCGTTGATTCCATGTCCATGCGGTTCTGTTTAATTCGCGGGTTTCCCGGAACTGTCCTTCAGTGCCTGCAGTGCTGCGGGAAATGGGGTGAGGGCGCGTTCGAAGATGCCGAGGCTGTATGCGATGACGAGGCCGTAGTTGGTGATGGGAACTTTTGCCTCGTGACATTTGTGCAATCTGCTGAGCATGGCCCGCCGGTTGAACATGCAGCCGCCACAGTGAATCACCAGTTTATATTCACTGACATCATCTGGAAAATCCTGCCCCTGAACGGTGTGAAAATCGAGTTTGCCGCCCACATACTGAGTGAGCCAGCGGGGAATTTTTACCCGGCCAATGTCCTCACCAATGGGATGATGACTGCAGGCTTCTGCCACGAGTATTTTATCCCCCGGATGCAGCGCATCCACCGCCAGCGTACCTTTAACCTGTGTGGTCAGGTCACCTTTGAAACGCGAAAAAAGAATGGAGAAGCTGGTCATCGGAATCTCTTTGGGGGTGTCGGCCGCCACTTTTAAAAAGGCCTGAGAATCCGTGACCACCAGTGCCGGTGGCGTTTTAAAATTAGAGAGAACATGCCGCAATTCCCGCTCCTTGACCACCATGCATGCGGCGTCGTTGTCGAGCAAATCGCGGATGGTCTGTACCTGGGGCAGAATCAGACGGCCTTTGGGCGCCTCTTTGTCGATGGGCACCACCAAAACCGCGGTTTTCCCCGGAGGAACCAAATCAGCGACAATGGGGATATTGCCAAGGTAATCATCGGGCGCCGCTTTGAGCAATGCATCGCGAAGGTCAGCAATCCCCTGGCCATTGTGTGCCTGGGTGGCGACCATCGCGATATTGAGCAGGGTTAGTCGGTTTACAATCCCATCGTCCGGTGTGGTGACATCGGCTTTGTTAAACACAACGATAACTGGCAGTTCCAACTCGGCAAAACGGCGCAGCAATTCATCTTCGAATCCGGTCCATTGACCGTCAGAAACGATAACGGCCAGGTCGGTGCGTTCAACCGCACGATTTGTCTTTTGCACCCTGGCCTCGCCCAGCGCACCCACGTCATCAATGCCGGCAGTGTCGATACACAGCACCGGACCGAGCGGCAACAGCTCCATGGGTTTTTCAACCGGATCGGTGGTGGTGCCGGCAATATCGGATACAATCGATACACTCTGACGGGTCATGGCGTTAAGCAGACTGGACTTTCCCACATTGCGCCGTCCAAACAGCCCGATATGCAACCGAAACCCCTTAAAGGTGCGTTTTTTCATCAGTCCCCCAGTTTGCACACTGCAAAATGCGTACACAGCGCGTCCAACTCATCTTTGGATAGCATCCCTTCCTCAATCACCACTTCATATAATGACCGCTCCATTATCCGCGCACGCTTTACTATCACCGCAACGGTATCATACCCCAGCCGCGGCACAAGGGCGGTGGCCAAAGCAGCGGAGTCCGCCACCAGCGATGCGCAGCGGTTCTCATCGACTTCGATGCCGTCGATACAAAGCGTCCGAAACATTGGCAATGCGTGGGTGAGCAGCGTCAGACTGGTCAGCAGATTGTGGGCCACAAGCGGCAAAAACGGATTCAGTTCAAGACTGCCGCTGGCGCATGCATTCCTTATCACAGTGTCATTTCCCATTACCTGCATGGCCACCTGGGTCAGGGCTTCGGGGATGACCGGATTTACCTTGGCGGGCATAATCGAAGATCCCACCTGCCGCTGCGGCAGCATCAGTTCGCCAATGCCGGCATTGGGTCCACTCGAAAGCAGGCGAAGATCTGACGCCATTTTCTGCAGGGTTGCCGCATGGGCACACACAATACCGGACACCTCCACAAACACATCTGCATTCTGCGTACAGTCCAGCAGGTTCTCAGCCCGCGCCAGCGGCACACCGGTTTGTTCCCGGAGCACATCGACAACCTGAAAGATATATGGTTTAGGCGCCCCAAGACCGGTTCCGATAGCGGTCCCCCCCAGATTGACCACGCGGAGCCGTTCCTGACATTTATACAGACGCCAGCGGTCACGGCCGATGGCCTCGGCAAAAGCGCCAAACAGCCTCCCCACCGTGGTCAGTACCGCGTCCTGATACTCGGTTCTGGCCACTTTAACCACATGTTCAAACTGCTTTTCCTTTTGTTGCAGCGCTTCCTGAAGCAACAGGACCTGCTGTTCAAGGTCTCTCAACAGGATTATCGCTGCCAGCTTCAAGGCGGTGGGATATGTATCGTTGGTGGACTGATGCCGATTTACATGGTCCAGAGGCGAAATGATTTCATACTGTCCTTTGTTCCTGCCCAGCGCATCAAGGGCCGTATTGGCGATCACTTCGTTCACATTCATATTGGTGCTGGTGCCCGCGCCTCCCTGAAATGCATCCACCATGATGTGTGCGTCCAGTTCGCCATCCGCCATTTTGGTACAGGCTGCAATCAGGGCGTCTGCACAGTTGTCTTCAAGGTTCAGTTTCCCAATGGACCTGTTTACAGTGGCGGCAGCCCGTTTTACAGCGCCAAAGGCATGAATCAATGCGGGGTGAACAGATAGACCGCCAAGAGGAAAGTTTTCCATAGCCCGCGCGGTATGGATGCCGTACAGGGCATCAGCGGGAATCTGTTTTTCGCCCAGGCTGTCTTTCTCGATTCTATAGGACATCGGTTTTCCTTTTTTTGAGGGACCATGGCTATCATTGGAACCACAATACCGGAAAATATTGCAGGGCAATCGCTCTAAATAGGAGCGCATCGATACAGAACACTTAGCAAGGCACTTGAGTAACCCAATCCGTCTTCCCCGCACAGGCGGGGAAACAGCGACGGCGTCGATCTCGATGCGCTGCCGTGGTTTCGTCTTCCCCGCGCAGGCGGGGAACCAGCGACGGCGTCGATCTCGATGCG
>JAFGWT010000373.1 GCA_016937015.1 Deltaproteobacteria bacterium
GCTGAGTTTATAAGTGGCAGACTCATTTATCGACAGTCTCCTTGATTGGGAATCCAGACTGTGCATTTACTGGGTCCCCGCCTACGCGGGACGACGGATTTTGCTTTTCATGTTGCGAAAACAGCTTTTCGCGACACCCTGCTTCGCGTGCATGACGTCCTCTAAAGTTACTGAACTCGATCTCAGAGAGTGATCCAGACCCCTTTGCGCTATTCCGTCGCTTCGCTTGAAACAAATCCAGCCTGCTGGATTTGTTTCAAGCGAAGTCGAACTCGCGGGCGGTTTCTCTTAACGAAATCCCGCTCAAACAGAAAAAGGGCCGCCCATTGGGCAGCCCTCTTTCTGTTTGAGCGGGATACGAGATTCGAACTCGCGACTTTCAGCTTGGGAAGCTAACACTCTACCGCTGAGTTAATCCCGCAAAATTGGAACGAGGACTAAAATACTCAAATCGCAAATTCGGTCAAGTAAATGAAGCATCCAGGTTAATTTTTGGATTATAAATCCAGTTTGACCTTTTGCGTCACCTATCGGCGAACTCCTCTCCATTAGGGAATCCCCCGGGTTTGGAGCCAATAGAGCACCGCATGTCGAGCTGGATTGCCGATAAATTCCCGTACACTTTACCTGTACAGTTTAACTGATAAATGTTAGTGAATTCACGAAATTAGCACTCATTTTTGCCACTTGGGTACACTGTAGCTGGCAAATAGGAAAACGAACTCATTCGTCAAAAGGAACAACTGATGAACCACTTGAAACAACTGGAATCTGAAGCAATCTACGTTATCAGGGAAGTGGCGGCTCAGGCAGAAAGACCTGTTCTTCTCTTTTCTGGCGGGAAGGACTCAATCTGCATGGCGCATCTGGCTCGAAAGGCGTTTTTCCCAGGGAAAATACCCTTTCCACTGATGCACATCGACACCGGGCACAACTTCGATGAAACACTTGTCTACAGAGACGATTACATGAAGGAAATTGACGCCAATCTAATTGTCCGCACTGTGCAGGCCTCGATAGATGCCGGGCGCGTGGTGGAGGAAACCGGAATCGGCGCCAGTCGAAACGCGCTTCAAACCACCACCCTGCTGGATGCAATCAATGAATTTAAATTTGACGCAGCACTTGGTGGCGCACGCCGCGATGAGGAAAAAGCCCGAGCCAAGGAACGCTTCTTCTCATTCCGCAACAGTTTTGGTCAATGGGATCCCAAAAATCAAAGACCTGAACTGTGGAATATTTTTAATGGCCAAAAGAAAAAAGGAGAGCATTTTCGTGTTTTCCCCATCAGCAACTGGACCGAGCTCGATGTGTGGCAATACATCGAACTTGAAAATATCCCCATGCCGTCACTGTACTTCAGCCATAAGCGGAAGGTATTCGAAAGAGACGGCGTGATATATTTCGCCTCGGACATCATGGAACGCCATCCGCACGAAGAGGTGTCGGAAAAAGTGATCCGATTCAGAACCATCGGTGACATGACCTGCACTGGCGCTGTGGAGTCCCGCGCGGACTCCGTACGCGACATTATCTGGGAAGTTGCAGCAACCCGAACCACGGAACGCGGCACACGTGCAGACGACAAAAGAACCGAGGCGGCGATGGAAGATCGCAAAAAACAGGGATATTTCTAGACCAGGAACGCCGCAGATGCGTTGCTGCCTTACATCACAATTTTGCGAAACTTCCCTGGAAGTTTCTTAGCAGGCAACGAGTTTAGACATGAATGATAAAATCGAAAACACAAGCAACTATGATGTTGAAGAATATTTAAGCAAGGAACTGCTCCGATTTACCACCGCCGGCAGTGTGGACGACGGAAAAAGCACGTTAATCGGCCGGCTTCTTTTTGACTCCAAAGCCATTTTCCAGGATCAGATGGATCAGCTGGAGGAATCCAGCAAACTGCGTGGCGAAGAAGGGGTGAATCTTGCGCTGCTGACTGACGGACTCCGCTCCGAGCGGGAACAGGGAATCACCATTGATGTGGCCTATCGCTATTTTGCCACACCGAAACGAAAATTTATCATCGCAGATACCCCTGGGCATGAACAGTACACAAGAAACATGGTGACAGGCGCCTCAACGGCGGACCTTGCCATTATCCTTATCGATGCAAGACTGGGTGTGCTGACCCAGTCCAGACGCCACGGCTTCATTGCCTCCCTGTTGGGCATTCCCCACGTCATGGTATGCGTCAACAAAATGGATCTGGTCGACTTTGACAAAGGCGTGTTTGACAAAATTGTCAAAGACTATACTGAATTCTGCGCCAAACTCGACATTCACGACATGACATTCATCCCCATTTCCGCGCTCGACGGGGACAATGTTGTCGATCGTTCGGAACGGGCCCCGTGGTACACCGGCCCAACTGTGATGCATCATCTGGAAAACGTGGTCATCGCATCGGATCAAAACCTCATCGACTTCCGGTTTCCGGTTCAATACGTTATTCGGCCGCATCTGAATTTCCGCGGATTCGCAGGCCGTATTCCGTCCGGAACGATTTCGGTGGGCGAAGAAATTGTGGCGTTGCCGTCCAGAAAAACATCCAGGATTAAGGAAATTGTCACGCTGGATGGCAATCTGCAGGAAGCGTCTGCCGGAGAATCGGTCACCTTGACGCTTCAGGACGAAATCGATATCAGCCGCGGTGAAATGATTGTTCGCAAGAACAACCTGCCCCGGATTGAAAATAAATTCGAAGCCACACTGTGCTGGATGGATGATGTGCGCAAACTGGATTATGGCACACCTTACATTGTGCAGCATACATCGCGAACCGTGCAGGGATATATTCGCGAGCTTCGATACCTGATCGATGTCAACACGCTGCACCGCAATCAGGATGCCGAAACCCTGGAGCTAAACGAAATTGGCCGCGTGGTGATTGAAACCGCCATGCCCCTGTTCCTTGACCCGTACAAAAACAACCGGGAAACAGGCAGTTTCATTTTAATTGATCCGTCCAACAATCTCACCGTTGCCGCAGGCATGGTGCGTTATGCATCCTCAAGAACCGAATCCGATCGCGATGACCTCATGTTCTCCGGCGCTTCAATGAATATTGTTAAAGCGGACGTGGCAGTGAGCAGAGAGAAACGCGAGGCGCGCAATGGGCACAAAGGACACGTGGTTTGGCTAACAGGGCTGGTTCGTTCCGGGAAATCCACTATCGCCAAGGGAGTGGCTGAAGCGCTGTTTAACGACGGCAAACAGGTGTTCAGCCTTGATGGAGACGTGGTGCGTCACGGCATCTGCGGAGACCTTGGATTCAGTGAAAAAGACCGGCGCGAAAGCGTTCGCCGAATCGCCCATCTGGCCAGAATGGCGAGTGATGCGGGTCAGGTGGTGATTTGTTCAACCATTTCACCCCGAAAGGAAATGCGTGACTTTGCCCGCGCGCTGATGCCCGAGGGCACGTTCACCGAGGTGTATGTAAACTGCGGTATTGACGAATGCCGCAAGCGGGACACAGATGGCCTCTATGCCAAAGCGGACAAGGGCGAAATCCCCAATTTCACCGGTATCTCTGCGGCCTATGAGGCACCGGAACAACCGGATCTGATCGTTGACACGGAAGCGCAATCTCCCGCGGAGTCGGTGACTGCGGTTGTGCAACTCATCACCCCCAAACTCTGAATCGGCGCATTTAACCGCTGCCACGTCATACTGCAGCGCAGCTCAATTGCATTGAGCGCAGTAAAGCGCGCTGGAAATCACTTTATCATTCCAACAAAAAAAATAGTCGTTTCGTCGATCAATGCAATCAAGCATCGCGATAGTTCAAAGCCCCGCACTGAAGCACGTCCTTTTAGCCAGTACGTGGGAATCGGTGACCCATCCATGATGTGTCAATCGAACCCACTCTCCGCCGAATTGACCCATGTGACAACTTATCTCCCGGTGATTAATTTTGGGATATGGGTGCAACACCCACATATTTGAACGTTGGATAAGGGGGAATATCATGACGTTTGAAACACCAACCTTCTGGGAAGCCGCATTCCGTGCGCAGGATATGCAAAAACATCCCGATACCCACCACCCGCCATGTGCCGGTTGCGGGATGCCACTTGCGCCAGATCCCGGTAAAGACGACCTTATCTGCAATTACTGTGGATTACGGCACCGATTTTTACCCCCTCCGGATCCATCCGGGAAAGCCGAATTCCATATCGGTGACAACGTGGCCGTGGAATGGAAAGAAAACTGGTGGTTTGCCCATGTTGTGGACGAGTTCGAAGACGATGACAAATGGCTTGTCCATTTTATTGGCTGGGCACCGGCGTTCGATGCCGAAGTCGACCGTTCACGTATCCGCGCCATTAATTATTTCCCGGGAGATACCATCATTCGACCACCAGCCGCGCCGACCACTGCCAAGCCGACCGCGCCCATGACGCGAAGCGAGTCCATTGGCACCATCGTCACCATGATTCTGCTCACGATTCTTGGATTTACGATTATGTTTCTGTTTCCGCAAACACTGAATGTCCCAGGAACCGCAATCCAATCCGCCCCATCCTGGGGTGTGACTGGCCCGGTGTCAGACGAGCAAATTACTTTGGCAACGCCCATCCGCGTTGGCCAGCAGCTTCAAGTCAACCGGGGAGATAACTGGTATGTGGGCACCGCCATCCGTGTCGACCGCACCAACGGAAACGTCACCGTTCGTTACACCAGAGCTGGAAAGGAATACGAAGAGACTGTGCCTCGCCAGCGCCTCAGACAGGTCGAATAGACGCCCAATTGGGGATGTAAAACATTTTCATTTTGAGAGTATATAATGGACGTGCTGAACAGGTTTCAGGAGAGGCAGAACAGGGCGTCACTCCACAAAAACGATTTCTTCCTGACAGTCCAGCGTGCATCCGTCGCCAGACACCAGATTGCCATCGTCACACTGCTCGCCATACTCTGTCTGAACCTCACCATCTCCACATCGGGCGTCAAGCGTGCAGTCCGGCGCACATTTGCCGTATCCGCCCGCGTTTTCACCATCATCACAGATCTCGCCAAACAGGCTGTTTAATACCCCATCGCCACAGTAGGCACCCAATACACAGCCAGGGGCGCATCCGGGTTCGTTCGACGGCGAATGGACAGTCAGATTGACGCCATCGTCGCATTCTTCCTCGCCTTCCTGAACCACCCCGTCACCGCATCGATCACCGCGAGTGCAGTCCGGTTTACACGACCCATAACTGCCATCGTTGACCCCGTCATCACAGGTTTCATCTCCCGCCACAATGCCGTCACCACAAATGGCAAAACACTCACTTTGAATGGTAGTAAATCCGGACAAAGTGAGGTTGTAATGGGATTCAGTGGTCCGCCTTTCCGCATGGAACAATACGATCTCATAGATTTGGCCCTTAAAAAGCCCAAGCGCATATGCTGTTGTGGCCGGATCCAGTACGATTTCCGCGTCCTGGCTGTTGTGAACGCCGCCAATATCAACCACCAGCTGTCCGTTGATAAACACCCAGACATCATCGTCGCCCGTAAACCGAAGGGTCTCCCCTCCCTTAAATTCAAACCAGTAGCGCAGTTCACTGGTAAACCCAAAGTTGTGACCGTTGTATGTGCCTTCCGATCCCTCTTCAACCCAACCCAGTCCGTCAAGTGGGAAAAACGACTCATCTTCAAAGCTATACGTTCCCCCCACCCCCTGCGTCAGTTCCAGCTTGGTGACCAATGTCATGTTTACATCCGGCACGTCCGTGTACCACTGGGCAAACGTTTCGGCCGAGGTAATCTGGGGCCCATCCGGACACAGCTCCCGGTCATAGGCCGGCTCTGTGGGTCGCCCGGGGCCTTCCGTGTCCTCTTCTGTATCAGTCTCTTCGTCGATTATAGGGTCGCATATCCCTGAGAACACCGGGTTGCCATCGATGCCAAGGACATCCTCAACCAGACCGGAAGCTATCCCCTGGGCGAGATAGGCCTGAAAATCCGGATGTCTTTCCGCACCATCCTCGGGGGTAAGAATGAAATCCCGATAGGTTATGGGAACCGCAAGCAGCTCAGGCAATTCGTCCTGAACGCTTTGGCAATCATAGCCCTTTTCCTTTTCAATTTTGCATCGCGCGCTGCATCCGTCATTGTCCAGCTGATTCCCGTCATCACACTCCTCGTTGACATCGGCGGGAAGGATGATGCCGTCCCCACAGGCGGACACACAGGCGCCATAGCTGCAATTGGGCTCCAATTCACAAAACGGTGTGCATCCGTCGCCAATTTCCATGTTTCCGTCATCACAAGGCTCTTTTCCCTCCCGAACACCATCGTTACAGGTGGTCTCGTGACACGGTTCGCCCGCCACATCACATGCCCAGCCATCCTCCAGCCGACAATCCGCCGAACAGCCATCCGCCGAATCGGCGTTGCCATCATCGCATTCCTCCTTATCGATTCGCAGGCCATCACCACATTTTGCCGCAACGCAATTCTCGCCCATATCCGGACAGGCCCATCCTTCTTCGGTCTGGCAGTCAGCGGAACAGCCGTCACCATCCTCGGTGTTGAAATCGTCGCAAGTCTCGCCACCATTTATCAATCCGTCGCCACAGATAATGGTGTACTCACAAGGCTCTCCCGGGGTGGGACACTCAAAACCGTCTTCAATCACATCACATTGTGGAGAGCATCCGTCCTTTGACTCGCTGTTGCCGTCATCGCAGACTTCGGGAAATTCGATGTATCCATTTCCGCAACCGGAGGTATCAATCTCCTGCGTGGTGGTATCGGAATCTGCGGAGTCTGTATCTCCGGTATCGGCGTCGGAGTCTGAGTCCGTGTCCGAATCCGAATCACTGTCGGTATCGGTATCTGTATCCGAATCAGTGTCGGTATCTGAATCCGCATCCGAATCACTATCCGCGTCGGACTCCCCCTGAGTGTCTCCGTCGTCGGCGCTCTGAACCGTGCACGCCGATATCCAGACAAACCCCAGGAATGTCAACACTGCAATCATTCTGAAATTAAACATTTTTCGCTCCTCCTAACCAGCGTGGTGTCCATTGCCGCCCACACCAAACACTGGCAATAATTATTTCGCACTGAAATTCAACTGATTTACAGTGCTGCGTCGATACAGAATAACATAAGAGAGGAAGCACTAAGCGACATATAATTTTAATAACCCAAAACAGATAACCTTTACTAACTGTAAGATTCAGAATCCTCACCGGATTGCCTTTTCAAATTGTAAAAAAACAAAAATGTGTCAACAAAAATGACAAAAGTACCATTTGTTCCAGTCATATTGCGAATACGGCAACAGCAGCTTTAAAATATTACACAGGATGGAGAATATGGGCAGCGGGACCTGACCGTTGGACGATCGCTGCTAAACAGTAACGCATAGACATAAAATCAACGACATACCGTTCGTCATTTCCGCGCAGGCGGCTGTCGCAAAAAGCTGTTTTCGCAACGTGAAAAACAAAATCCGTCGTCCCCGCGGAGGCGGGGACCCAGTAAATGCACTGTCCGGATTCCCAATCAAGGAGACTGCTCTGATGAATCGAATAAACATTTTCGCGACACCCTCTTTCGAGACTGTCGATAAACGCGTTTAACGCAAGTGCATTCGGCGACATCATCACGTCGTCCCCGCGAAGGCGGGGACCCAGC
>JAFGWT010000374.1 GCA_016937015.1 Deltaproteobacteria bacterium
AACGGCGACGCCCAAAAGCAGTTTGAAAAGCTGGTGCGTTCGGCCATTGGTCCGGAGACGGACGGGGAACGCTGGCCGGTGATGGTGATGGCCACCCGGGATCCGGGCGCTGCGGGCATGTACTACAAACGGACACTGGCGGAGAACTTCGAGTGGGCCATTATAAAAGGGTATTTTTCGGACCCCATTCAGATGGTGGGAGAGGCGCGGTTTAAGGACAACCCGGCAGTCATGGCAGAGGTGGAGGCGCAGGTGACCGCACTGCTGTCGAACCCGTACATTCGCTACATCCCAGGCCTTGGGGCACTGGTGGGTAAAATTGAATATCGCATCGAAAAAAACACCCTGCACTTTACGGTGCCGATGACCCAAAATCAGGCGGAGGCCCTGTTTGCGCTGATGGCGCAGTACAGCCAGAAGCTGAATGCAAAATTTACAGGCCCATAAAAATTGGCAACTTTGATACAATGGGACCATTTTTTCGTTGTAATCTCCGCTGATTTCGTTAAAAACCCCCTGAGTACAACGTCGTACAGAACCGCTCGTTGATAACTTTTGCCAGGGTGGCGGAATTGGTAGACGCAAGGGACTTAAAATCCCTCGAGCTAACGCTTGTACGGGTTCGATTCCCGTCCCTGGTATTTTCCCATATCTCTGCAAAAGCTTGACTTCATGGAAACGGAGATATAAACGGGGTTTAAGATTCTATCTGGCTCGAAGAGGTATAATCCCACTGATAGAGTTACTAACGACAGCACGAACTGCTATTTTCATATTCGGAGTGAGCCATGACCACCAACGACTTATTTACTGCGCCTCAAGTGGCAAAAATCTGTTCCACCGATTTAAAAACCATTCACAACTGGGTAAACCGCGGAGAAATCAAATTCTTCAGAACACCGGGGCGACATCTGCGCTTTAGACGGGAAGACATTTTGGAATTTCTGGTGAAGTTCGGGTATCCGATACCTGACGGTTTCGCACCCGCGCGGCACAAAGCGGTGGTTATCGATGCATCGGAAGAAACCGGTGACTCCATCGCCAAAGCGCTTTCAGACGATATGGAAGTGAAAACCTTTACTGATCATTTCGATGCCCTGCTTCAGATTGGCAAGGACAGACCGTCTTTGGTGCTGGTAAATTTCAATTCCAATCCGGACATGATCAAAGTGGTTCGGAACATTTCCAAAAACGAAAACGATTTGCCGATACTGGCTTATGGCAGCGACCCCCAGCTGTCAGAGGATCCCAAAAAAGCCGGCGCCATGGATGCCATCCCGGCTACCGACGGCGTATCCGTGCGCAACAAAGTGGCATCCATCGTTCAGAATAATTTTAAAACCGCTGTTTAGACCCATTCAATCTTCGGTTGACTTTGTTGCGCCTCGTCGTCCTACCGAAACATCAGGCTTTCTGTGCGTTCTGTTCGATCAACTGAACAGTGTTTCGGTCCAGTCTGCGCTGAAATCACCGGCCCAGCAAGATCATCCGGATTTCAGCTTAAGGTGAAATTGTGGCGGCGGAACGCTTCCTGAAGCCAGTCCAAATCCCCTTCCATCTGTTCCATTGCGGAATCATACGCCATATTCTCGGTGTCGGTTTTGTAAAAAAAGCGCATCATGGTGCCTGACATGTGTTCCATATCTTTGGCCGTGGGCGAAAACACATACACCGACACGTTGGGGTTGGTTTCCTCGGCTTTGGTAATCATTTCACCAAGTCGGGTGCGAATCATCGATTTGACCGACTGCACCGTATTGAAAATCCCCCCCTTGCCACTCACGTATCCCGCCTCCATGGACTGGACCGGCCTGAGGGGATCCACACAGATAATCAGCGTGGCCCCGTGCGCCACCGCAATATCGATGTCGATGGTTCGGGTGAAAATGCCGTCCACGTAATAGCGATCGCCTATCTTTTCGGGATTGTAGTACGGCGTCATGGCACAGGACGCCCGCACCGCACTGGAAATGGGGGTGTCATCCAGTCCTGATGTGCCAAATGACACGTGGTTGCCCTCGTCCTGATCGGTGGCGCCGATAAACAGCTTTTTGTCCAGCAGCCGAAAATCGTTTTTCATCCCCGGTTTGGTCAGTTCGGTTTTCAGATACTCGCGCAGTTTTTCGCCGGAAAACATGGCCGTGGGCGTCACCCGCATGGCGCTGTCAAAGGGCCGGGTAATCCATCGGCCTTTCCAGAAGTCCCCGATGGAACTGAGAATGCGCCGGCTCAGTTCACTGACGTTGGGATCAAACAGCATGCCGCGGGTGATGGGATCGATACGGCTGGGACGACCGTACAGCGCGTTGGCGATTTCGTAGGGACGGACCCCATTGGCCAGAAACGCCCCCACCACGGCGCCGGCGGATATACCGCTGATGATGTCCACCTGTGGCAGGGCCCCTTTGAGTCGGGCGTCCAGCGCGCGCAGGACACCGATTTCCCAGAACATGCCTTCAATCCCGCCCCCCGCCAGACAGAGGGCCACCTTGCCTGGGGCTTTGGGTCTGGAGATGCGATATGCGGCCAGAAGCACGTCCAGCAGATTCTCAGGCGCCACCACAATCCCGCCCAGCTGCAGTATTCCAAGGGCGTAGGCATGGTAGGCGGTGTGCTGATTATCGGGCAGCAGAATGACGATGGACGCCCGTGAGGGGGCCCGGTGGCGGGCATTTCCGGTCAGCAACCCCGGCAGAATGCGCCCCGCCAGAGACGCTTCGATGCCTTTGGATAAATCATCAAACCGGTGATCAATCAGGATGGCCCCCATGGGTCTGGAGGTGGCCACCCCCATGTCTTCGGGGGAATCAGTGAGCAGATGGCATATCAGCTCCCGGTCACCGGGCAGCGCCAGCGTCACCCCTTCGCGAAAGTCCGGCGATTTCTCCTTTGGGTCCAGATACCGTGAGAGTTCAAGCTGCAGTGCGTCCCGTTTTGCCTGTGACGTGAATAGTGAGATTCGGGCAAGAGAGATTTTTTCCTGCGGTTTTTCCTGCATAAGGGCGGCCTCCCAAAAACGTCAATTAAACCTCGAATAAAGCATTCATTAAATGGATTGTACCGTCAAGTCACTAATATTACATTGAAAATTCGAAGTACAATTTCACTTTGAATTTATATTAACATTGTGATACCGTGTTCAAAATTACTCACCAAACGGGAGGACGCATGTCTGAAGATAAGGTTTTGTACAGCTTTAAACGCAACCCCACCGAAGAGGTTCGCGCAGGTGTGAAGGAATTCAAGGGCAAAGCATACATCGACATTCGCATTTATTACATGGATGATCAGGGCGAATGGAAACCCACACGCAAAGGGGTTTCACTGGCAACGGACTTCATGCCTGAGTTGAAAGAAGCCGTGGCGGCCATTGATGCGGAACTCGCCAAAATGGAATCCGCTGAATAATATTTGGGGCTGAGGTCCGATTTCACGAGTCACACAATTTGAGTGTCACTGCCCATGCCTTCGATGGTCCGTTTAAAAGGCGGACCGGTTACATTTTTTACGTCTGTCGCCCCCACTCCCGTGCAGAATTTTGCTGTCTGTTTGGAATGCTCCCCAGTTGACGTCACGGGCAAACCGGGATGAACCATCTACATTTTGGTAGTATCAACCGCCGTCTGGAAAACCCTGCATTTAAAATGGCGACACAAAACAACACTTTCTTCAGAATAAGCCAAATTTAAGCTGGTCACAGAGACCACTTTTCCATATACCCCCATTGTGAACTCCAGGACCTTTCAGGTCTGATGAAACGACTCTGCTGAGGAGGAATGATGCCCCATCGCATAGCAATAAAACTGAAAAGCGGATACAGCGACGCCAATGGCAACCGGACGGCTTCGGAAATCGAAAGCTATCTGGGATACCACGTGGATGGTGTCAAAGTGATTGATATTTACACAGTTGATGCCGATTTGGATTCGGATGCGCTGTCCAGACTCGCAGAGGAACTGTGCGACCCGGTGATTCAGATGTCTACGGTGGACCGGCCGCTGGCCAGCGACTTTGACTGGCTGGTTGAGGTGGCCTTCAGACCCGGTGTCACCGACAACGTGGGCCGAACCGCCACGGAGTCCGCCCGCATGGTGCTGGGGAACGCATTTGGGCCCGGTCATGCCATTTACACGTCGCGACAATATCTGATTAATGGTCAGCTGGAGCGGGACGCGGTGGAAAAAATCGCGACCGGTCTGCTTTGCAATACGCTGATTCAGCGTCATCGCATTGCCTCGAAGGACGAATTCAACACCGAGACCGGTATGCCGGTGGAGGTTCCCAAAGTGACGGAAACCGCCACGCCGGAAGCCAGAACCATCAACCTGAATATCTCGGACGAGGCACTCGTTCAGCTCAGCCGCGAGATGACGCTGGCGCTGTCTCTGGACGAAATGAAAGTGATTCAGGCGTACTACCAGCGGCCGGACGTTCAGGAACTGCGCGCGCAAAAAGGGCTTCCCGAGGCGCCCACCGACGTGGAAATCGAGGTGTTTGCCCAGACGTGGTCTGAACACTGCAAACACAAAATCTTCAGCGCCAATATCGAATACGTGAATGGGGACGAGAAGGAACACATCTCGTCTCTTTACAAGTCGTACATTCAGAACACCACCAAAGAGGTGCGCACCCTGCTGGGGAACGACGATTACTGTCTGTCGGTGTTCAAGGACAATGCCGGTGTATGGAAATTCACCGACGACTGGAACCTGGTGTTCAAGGTTGAAACCCACAACTCCCCCTCCGCGCTGGACCCGTACGGCGGGGCCCTGACCGGCATTGTGGGCGTGAATCGCGACCCGCACGGCACGGGCAAAGGGTCGTCCCTGTTTTGCAATACCGACGTCTTTTGCCTGGCCGACCCGTACTACAAAGAGGAGCTGCCCCCAAGGCTGCTGCATCCCAGGCGGGTGATGGAAGGGGTGCGTGAAGGGGTGGAACACGGGGGAAACAAGAGCGGTATCCCCACGGTTAACGGGTCACTGGTATTTGACCAGCGCTTTTTAGGCAAGCCCCTGGTATTCTGCGGCACCGGTGGCATCATGCCCGCCAAAATCAACGGTGAGCCCTCTCACGAGAAGCTGGCCTACCCTGGGGATCGGGTCATCATGGTGGGTGGGCGAATTGGCAAGGACGGCATCCACGGCGCCACGTTCTCATCGGAAGAGCTGCACGAAGGATCTCCGGCCACGGCGGTGCAAATCGGCGACCCGATTACCCAGAAACGCATGACCGACTTTCTGCTCCGGGCCCGGGACGAGGGGCTGATGACCTGTCTGACCGACAACGGCGCCGGCGGGTTGTCGTCGTCCATTGGCGAAATGGCGGAAGGTCCGGGGGGCGCCCGCATCGAGCTGGCCCACGCGCCGCTCAAGTATCAGGGGCTGCAGCCCTGGGAGATTTTTATTTCCGAAGCGCAGGAGCGGATGACCGCTGCGGTGTCACCGGACAAACTGGAACGATTTAAATTTTTGGCCGAGGAAATGGGCGTTGAAGCCACTGAACTCGGTGAATACACCGCGGGCCCGTATCTGGAACTCTTTTACGACAGCAAGCCGGTGGCCATTTTCGATATGGCATTTCTCCACAAGGGACTGCCCCAGATGAATCTGAAAGCCATCTGGGAGGCGCCTTTGGACAGTGAAGTCGATGTGCCCCCCCGGCATGATTTAAATGGGGACCTCAGCAGAATGCTGGGCCGTCTCGACATCTGTTCGAAAGAGTACTGGGTCAGGCAGTATGACCATGAGGTGCAGGGGGGCTCTGTGGTGAAACCCCTGTGCGGCGCGGAACATGATGGGCCTTCGGACGCGGCGGTGGTTCGCCCCATTCTGGAGTCCATGAAAGGCGTCGCCGTCTCTCACGGTATTTGCCCAAGGTATTCGGATATTGACACCTACCACATGAGCGCCTGCGCGGTGGACGAAGCCATGCGCAATCTGGTCTGTGTGGGCGCCAATCCCGACAAAGTGGCCGCCCTCGACAACTTCTGCTGGTGTGACCCGGTCAAATCGCCAAACAATCCCGACGGCGAATACAAGCTGGCCCAGCTGGTGCGCTCGGCCAAGGCGCTTAAGGATGTGTGCGTGGCGTACCGGATGCCACTGGTGTCCGGCAAGGACAGCATGAAAAACGATTAC
>JAFGWT010000375.1 GCA_016937015.1 Deltaproteobacteria bacterium
GCCCAGGAAGTCAAGCAATACTTGTGTAGAATCATGAGGCCTTCGCGGGTATGACGAACAGTATTTCCTCTTAACCCGAGCTCTGAGCGCGTTCCAGCCCCCCATTTGTAGACGGCTTTCAGTACCGAGACCCAATCTCCCGCGTTATCCCTTGAACGCCAGACCCGCAGGCCTTATATTTTCCCCCATGGACAACTCCCACACGGCTGCAATTGAGCACAAAATCCTGCGATTTTGTCTGCTGATTCTCTTTGGCATCGCAGCACTTATTTGCACCGCTGCCCAGGCCGGTGGCATCGGGATGTTTAACGATCCGTCGCTTGGGGTGGATGTAATGATATTTAGTGAGCGTGATTACCGCGTGTACCCATACGTGGGTGCACTCAATGTGATTCCCGTCAGCATAAAAGGCAAAAACTGGTCCATTGGTCAATTCGAAGGTCTGCATGTTAATGGGCGCCAAATAAAGCCACCAGGGCCAGCAGGTCTCAATATGGGTGAAAGTCACTACACACTGGCTGGCGATAAAAAAGTGTGCCAATACGCGGATTTTGTAAGCGTTTCAGCCACGCGAAATGGGACCCTCATTTTATATGCCAGAGAAGTGCCCGCAGGGGTGTACGAATGTGGCCGATTCACCAAAGTTCGAGGCGACCTTGGATTTGGCGTGATGCGCTATCTCGCGTGGCGCGAACAGTTCGTTTTGGCACTCGAAGAATTTCAAACGCCATTTGTAGAACATAGCAGTACGCACATAGATACGTTATTGAAAATGGCGACGGACTCCCAAAACGAAAACCGGCAATTCGCCATTATCACTTTGGCATCGTATGGGAAGACCGTAGTACCCACGTTGGTGCCTATGCTTCAAAAAGAGGAGACCGCCAGTACAGCGCTGGCGGTATTGCAAATGATTGGTCCGGACGCAGCCGAAGCCACCCTGGAGGTGGCGACGCTGCTCACTCGAAAATTCGCTGACATCGATCGCCGCCAAATTTTTCGCACTTTGGAAAACAATGGAATTCCAAGCGAAGAAGCCACATCCCTGCTGCTCGAAGAACTGAGGAAGATCACCGGATCACGTAGTCATGGCCGCATCTTTCGCGCGCTGGTAAAGGTGGGGCCTGACGATCTGCGGGTACATGAAGCATTGGTGAACTATCTGAAGCATTCCCATTACACCATTCGGGTGCACGCCGCCATTGCCATTGGTAACACCGGGCATTACCTCCCGGATGCGGTCCCGCTGCTCAAAAGAAACCGCACCCGCAAACGCCTTGGTCCGTCCGCAAACTGGGCACTGTGCCAAATGAGAAAGGTATTTCTTGAAACGCAGCAACACCCAGACGCCGCCACCCCGCCATATGCAAACGAAACGCCCCCGCCCTGCAGAGTCAATCCATAATCCGAATGTGCGGACCTGGCAGTCGAGTACCGAGCAGTAGTACCGAGCAGTCGCACCCAAACCGAGCAATCTGAAATCATTTGGGTTTTACGATTTTTTGCAACCTGGATTAAATCACTGTCAGCGGGATTCGAGGGCGATATTTGGAGGCCATCAAACACCTTCCCTTTCACCTCTCACTCCACAGTCCCTCACCCTCAGCGGTCTGCGGCGACAGCGTCCGACTCCGATTTTCCCTGGCGCAGTGATGACCCGCAAGCGCGCGCCCGGCACATTGGTCCAGACTTCCCGGTTCATGAAAAATTTGCACACTTTTTTGGGGTAAATGGCACACCTGGCACACTCAGAAACAATGCCTCTTACAACATAATATACTGAAAATATTCAACTTTTTCCAGTCACACCAATTGGCCGCCATTTTGCGTTACAGCTTTACCGAAATGCAGTGCTTTGACGGGGAGACATTCGGATTCGGAGGGGGGCGAAAATTTGGAGAACTGTATTTCAAACAACTTAACTGGGGGGGGATAGATTGCCTGTAGAATTGTCATGCCCTTGAAAAAGGGACTCGAAAGAGAGTGTCGCATTAATTCCTGACCGACCTCTTGAAGCCCTCAAAGAGGACTGTATGCCGCAGTGTCAGACCCCTTTTAAGCGGCACTCTCTTTCGAGCTACGCCCCCCACAGATACCCCTTCTACTCTGTCTGTCTTTCAGATGCCTCGCCCTCGGATGAGCCACTGTCTTTTGTCTGTGTGGTATCCGTGGTCTCCCCTTCTCCGTTTAACCGCTCCCGCAATGCTGTAAAATAGTCGTCAAATTTTGCGTGCACCAGCCCCATGGTCTCCTTTGCCGTTCCCACAATATTCTCTTCATCCTCAAACTTGCGCGCCTCGATAAGCCCAATGGCTTCCTGCGCCCCCTGGTCCACAGACGACCTGAGCACCTGCTCAAAACTGTCAATCAGCTCCGCCTCACTCATGTCTTTGTGCTGCGCTTTCCAGATCTCGAACAATCCGGTTGTGCCTCTGAAAATACGCTCCGCCGTGGCCTCCGGTGACCAGTCGGTATCCGCAATCGCCACCGGATCAATGCCCGCTTCCTCGAACATTTTCTCTATTTTGCGTCCCACCTCGGTAACCAGCAGATGATTCACGTCCTCAACCGAAAAGGTCCGGGATAAGTCAACCCGGTCCACGGTCTTTCCATGCAGCGCGCCTGGGGCTTCACTGGGCTTGCCTTTTTTGCCGGAAATCTCAATGGTGTCGACGATGCTTCTATTGAGTTGATTTTTAACCGAAGCACGATGTGTCCCGGGCGATGGCCTGGTTCCATTGGCGTCATACGCCGCTTTCACTTTTGGTTCCACCAACATGGCTGACCTCCTTGTCAACATTCGAAAGGACCTTCCTGTCTTGTTAAACAAGTCGGCGGAAACGTCATTTTTTTTAGGGAATTATCGTTGAAAAAACGATGCGCGTGGTCTCCTCGTTAAATGTATTCGAACCGGGGATGAAAAATTTAAGCGCATTCAAAATTTATGTGTCCAATTTGTTGCCCACTGCGGTTCTGCGCATCCGGTCAATCGGTCAAAAATTCCCTGATTAACCGAATGGTCTGCTCCGGACACTCTTCGACTGGACTGTGGCCGCAATCATCAATGATGCGCAAAGAGGCGCGCTTCACTTTGCGAACGGTTTCATTGCCAACAAAAAGCGGCACCAACGCATCCTGCCTTCCCCAGATAACCAGCGTTTCAGCTTCGATGCGCGTCAAACGGTCCACCACGGGACCGGGGTCGTGAGTGGCGCGAACCGCCTTGAGAATACTGTGTCTGTTATTGTCAAATCCCCGGTAGTAGTCACGGATGCGGTCGGGATTGAGTTTTGACTGATCAAAAAAAACGTCGTTTCTAAAATACCCGTCAAACATTCCTTCCCTGTACAGTACCTTAAATATCAAATCCCCAAGAAGCGGTATCTGGGGAATCCGTCCTTTTAGCGGCAGCCTGAATCGCGCAGTGACCGAATCAATGAGAATCATCTGCGACACCCGTTCCGGGTGCTGACCGGCAAACCAGGCGGCCACTCCGCCCCCCATGGAGTGTCCGCACAACGCGAAGGTGTCAAAGCCCAGTGAATCTGCCACGGTCTGAATCACCTCTCCGTATCCTGCCCAGGACGCGCGAAAATCTGGCCCGGCAACTGAATCCCCATGATCGGGGAACTCAAATGCCACCAGCTGTCGCTTCCACGTCGGCGCGTCAAAAAGAGGCAAAAATGTATCCATGGACGAAAACAATCCGTGCACGAGCAACAGTGGCTTTCCAGCACCCGTTGTCCGGTAGCGAATCGTTCCCAGGTGGGTTGCGAGTTTTTTTATCTCTGTCATGCCGCTTGAACCTAGCACGAAAACCCGTTTAAGGGTATGAAGCAAAGCATGAAGCAGCTAAATTTCTCCATCGTCAATGAATCAGATACAGTCGATTTCGGCAAGCGCCTTGCATCGGTGCTGAAAAAAGGGGATGTGGTTGGTTTGAGCGGTGATCTCGGCGCCGGAAAGACATTCCTGTCCCATGCCATATGCCGCGCGCTGGGCGTCCCCGAATCCCAGCCGGTCAATAGCCCCACATTCACAATAATAAACGAATATCACTGCAGCCGGTTTCCCGTCTATCACATGGATCTTTATCGTCTTGGAGAGCCGGATGAGCTTTATGATCTGGGCATTTGGGAGTATTACGACGGGGACGGCATCTGCATTGTGGAGTGGTTTGACAAATTCGATGACCTATGGCCCGAAGAAGCGCTCATGATTCGTATCCACCTTGAAGATGGCGAAAAGCGAACCTTCGAAATCCGGGGAGTCGGTCGTGGCAAAGAAATTCTGGACAGTCTCTAAACCATCCACACTGTTCCGAAATCATTATACATTTTACTGACCAACCCCCATCCGGGCACATATCATTGCGCAGTCTCCAGTCTGCAAATAAGCAGTGGTTTCCCCCCCCCATCGCGCTCCGCCTTTTTCATCACAACAGCGTTGACCCCCACCACAGAAAATGCTCTAAAACCAGGAATGTTCGGGAAACCCAAAAAACGGAAAATCACAGATATTAACGACCTGAAATCCCTTGGACTAAGACTCTTTCACAGACATCTGGCCAGCTTCGCACATCCGTTCAGTTTCGAATCCCCCGCTGCCATTTCGAATGCAGTTATTCAGGGCAAATGCAGTATTGGGTACCTGAGTTCCATCCGTCAGGGGGCAACGATTGCCCAGACTGATATTGGGCGTTTTTGCAGTATCGCCCCCGGGGCATACCTCGGCGGCGGCGAACATCCAACAGACTGGCTGAGCACCAGCAGCTTTCAATACGGTGGCGGCGCCATTTTCAGCGATTGCGAAGAATTCAATCAGTTGACTGGAAAGAAAAACTTCGCGCAACCCAAAGGACCCACCCGGATTGAAAACGATGTGTGGATTGGACAGGGTGTCACCATTTCACGGGGCGTCACCGTTGGCAACGGCGCGATTATCGCCGCAAAAGCCGCAGTCATCAAAGACGTTGCCCCATATGCCATTGTTGGCGGCGTCCCCGCAAAATTAATTCGCTATCGTTTTGACGAATCCGTGATCGCTGAGCTGCTCGAACTCAACTGGTGGCAGTACGACCTCTCACCCATCGCCCCCAAAATCGATTACAGCAATGTCCAGCGCGCGGTGGAATTAATTCGAACAGCCAGAGATAATAATAAGCTGCAGCTGCTCACGCCGCCCCGTTACACCATCGTCCCTTCCGGCAACGCACATTTCATTAAATGATCGCCCCCCCCGGATGCGATGTGCCACCAATGACTACTGAAGTCTGGCAATCCCCGCGTGAATCAGCTTTCGAAGCACCCTGAGCGTATCCAGCTCGCCCAGCGACGTTGAAACAACCAGCATCCCCACGTCCCATTTACCATTTAATCGGCTGCCTAAAAAAAGCTCCTTCTGGCTGAGCGGCATCAAATTGAATTCCACTCTGGGAATGGTGAGCACCGGTGTCAGGTGGGGGGGAATCTGTTGATACAGATACTTGAGATGTTCTTCCCTTAATTTCCGGGCCAGTTTGCGCGCTTCCGAATTTTCCGGTTCCAGTCCCAAAATGGTGGACAGCAACTCCCTGGCCTCCTCGAACTGATTCTCGGACAACAACACTTCGGCGTTCTCAATCAGCTGCCGAATCGGCCCCAGCGCTTCGTGGTTGTCGTGTCCCTCTGATATCCTGTCAATCGTGAGGAGCCCTTTCCTGTTCAGTGCATACAAATGCTCGTAAACCACAAACCGTCCAAGCTCGAGCCGCATACACAGGTCACCTATTGCGATGGGGATACCGATGTCGGTCAGCGCCTTATGAAAAAAATTATCACTTTCCCCAACGGCGCTGACAACCGTCAGGTTGCTCGGAAACACTTCGCGAATATGATTCCACTCGTCCATGCGGCGCATCACGTCAAGCAATGCATTTTTGGTGGAAATCGGCTTTTCCAGACGCATGGTGTGCCCCTCGACCTCCTCATCAAGCAGCTTTTCATTTTCGCCCGGCGTGAAATGAAAACTCCCATCAGTTGCAAAAACAAGGTCAAGCAGCAACTCCATCGCATATGACCGTTCGTAGGCGACTAAACTCGAATATTCCAGAATGCCATGGGACACCATGCGCGCCTTCATTGAGCCCAACTCGCTGCGGGGTTGCATCAGGGTCTGCAAATCGTCTTCGGTTATCTTTTTTTGCCTAAGCAGATAATGCCCCAAATCAAATCTCAGGGATTCACCGGTAATGGACACCAAATCCCCATCTTTGAATATGAGTGTGGTCTCTTCCATATCCAGGGTAACCACCAGACGCCCGGATGCCAGCGACTGCAGAATCCATTGAATCACATCTGTCAGCGGCATCGTATCAAACGTTCCAAAAAGTGCCACAGTTACACGTCCTTCCTCGTTTGGGATATGCAGCCGCTATGCACCAACACCCATTCCAAAGCGTCGTCCAGCACCCCCAAATCCGCTGCCATGTCAAGTACTGTAAACCTGCCGCGAATCTCCCGGGCATACAAAAAGCTGTGACGCAAATGGGCCTCGGTCAATGCCAGCGCATCCATCGTCAGCGGGCAGCCGGCGGATGCGAGCGTATTTCTGATTTCAGAGGCTGGCTTTAACATTGTGAGTGCATCCCATATGCGAGACCAATTCTCTTTAATATACGTCAGCTCCGCGCGATACGCCGCATCGTCCAGTCTCTTTTGCCGAAACTCCGCAGCAGCAACCTGCCCCAGCGAGCCGTGATGCTTTACAACCAAAGCCATCTCGGCCTGCGCGGATGGTCTCGTCTCCACAAGTCTGTCTACACAAATATCGTCCGGGGAGAGCGATTGCAGATACTCATACAAAGAGGCCGATACAATTGTCGCAACCCCCACCTGGGCGCCGTGAAATCCCTCGACCCGGCTTTCCGCAGGCGCGGTCATGTCCCACAAATGGCTGATAAGATGCTCCCCACCCGAGGCTGGACTGGACGAACCGGCCAGCTTCATGGAGCAACCACTGAGCAGGAGCGCTTCGGTCAACACTCTGATTGCGGCTGGATCCCTCTGCGGGAGTCGGTGCGCGCTCGCCTGCGCCCGCTGCTCAGCCACCGCAACCACCCGCCCAGGCACAGGGCAGTAATATGTCCCCCGGAGCAGGGACGACAGCAGAAAATCCGCGGTGCTTACCGGCTTCGATTCCAAATCACCGAGCCCGGCCTGAATCAGATGCATGGGTGCCTGGCTCAGAACATCCAGGTCCGCGATTACCGCCACCGGCTGATGACAGTCCATCGTGCATTTCAAGCCGTCCTTCATTATTGCGGCAATGGCGGATGTATACCCATTCATCGATGGCGCAGTGGCAACCACGAGATATGGAATTTTCAGTCTGTAGGATGCCAGCTTTCCCAGGTCATTTATCGTCCCACTGCCAACCGCTGCGATAAAATCAACTGATTCCAACTGCCGTTCAACAGCCTGAACCGCCTCAAAAGTGGCATGGGGTCTGCCTCCCTCGGCGTCAGGAACGACACACAGAGTCACCCTGTACCCGGCCTGTTGCAGCAACCGCTGAACCCTGTCTCCCGCAATCCTGAAGGTATTCTTATCTGACACCAAACCGGCCACTCGCCCGTCCACGAGTTCCCGCGCACAACCTGCAACCGATTGAATGGCCCCAACATCAATGACAAAGCGTTGTGTATCAATTGCATGGGTCCTGCCGCAAAGACACGGGGCGGCAAACCCCGCAAGGTCGTTCCAATTCACTGGAATTTCGGGATAATCGGCCTTATCCGGTGTTATATCACTGGGCATGTCGCGTCCCCTGTCTGTTTTAAAATGCACCCGCCGCCCGTTTCCAGGCAGCAGTGCGCCATTTTGCACCACTTTGCACACCAGGGTGGCGTGCATCGCAACGCTGATGTCTCTACCACAACTGCCTGATTATTCAGCAGTATTATGAACACTGTCCAATAATATCGTTTGTGTTGCCAAATTCCAGTTTTTCACATATTCACAAAAAGCGAAAACACGCACGCGCATTTGACACTGAAATCATAACTGCTACGTTAATTGCGTTACTGTTTATCGCGGCATTGAGGATATTAATGTTTTGTTTTTTTATGCAGACTGTTTTTTCTGATTTAAATAATCTGGTTACGCATTGCCCGGCTATTCCGGCAGATAAAAATGAGTGGGAATGAATTTTCGATTCCTGCCACAGGTCTGTGATCCCAGGGGCAAAATGGCGCATCATGGACGCCATGGGAGTTTGAAAGCTGATTATTTCATGAACCAACATCCACGAACAAAATTTGCTGCCACATTCCTGATAATTGCCATTATGACTGTTTCGCTAATCTCAGAGGCACAGGTTCAGGCAAAATTGCAGGCGGCAATTTTCGTAAAGCTGCTCAATTATGATGCATCCCTTGTCAAGGACTCACACTCCCAGCTCAAATTTCACATCATTGTCGATTCCAAAACATCCTCAGGTCAAACCGCACTGAAAACCGAATTCGCTGTTATCTCTCAGCAAAAAGTGGCCAACAAAAACATCGTCGTTGTTGTAACCCCCCTTGACACTTTGGAATCCGCTGCCTCCGGCGATGCCGCACATGTCTTTTACCTTCCGGATGGCAGTTCCCGAACAACTTTAAGTACGGTGCTGACCCATGCCACCCAGCACAAAATTCCGGTACTGGGTGGGAACGCCGAACTGGCCCAAAGCGGCGCGGCGGTTGGCATTTCCATTGCAGGTGGAAAGCCACTCATTATTATCAATTTAAAGCAAAGCAAAGCGATGGGGATGAACCTGTCATCCCAGTTGCTCAAACTCGCCAAAGTGATTTAACCCCCTGTTGTTCCTTTCCGGTATGAGGCAACGACCAGGCTCGAGTGTGCCTGCGGATGTCTCGCTGATCTCGACCGTTTCCCAGCCCCGGACATGAAACACCATTGTCCTGGTGCACATCAGGAAACGCCGCAATAAGTTCTTTGCACGATACGATTTCAGTGTCACTGCTGAATCAAGTTTTCCTGGACTGTCATTTGTGGCATAAGACGGCTCATGTGGCGCGCGAATCATTTCTGGCAAACAATATTCCTGGCGGCCGTCAGTGCTTTTCTTCTGGAAATTGCAGACTGCGCATTTGCAGGATGCGGCGCCGGCACCTTTATCCTGGCGTTTCGAGTCACTCTTCCGTCCATGGTTCTCGCGGCAATGGCCCAACTCGCTGGTCCGGTCGCATTTACGTCACGCCCCGTCCGACTGCAGCTGCTCATCGCTGCAGTTATTGTCGCGCCACTGGCAGTATCCTCAGGCTACCACCTGTCTGAATCCGCATCGGTGTCCAGACTGCTCAGTTACCGGTGGCGCCTCATTATCCCGTCAGTGGCGCTGTTCACACTGTACGCCGGCTATTTTGTGCTGATTATCAGAAATGGCAGAACCGCGCATGCAACGACACCGGGCCGGATACTGTTTGCCATCATTTGGCTGACAAGCACAATACTGCTGTTCATTGGCGCCACCTATTTTAAAAAGCTGCATTATCCGCTGTCTGTCGCCTGTCTGTTTTTCAGCTGGATCAATTTACAAAATGCCACCGCAATGGCATTGGGCACCCGCGCCCCCCGCCTTGCACGCACCGGCGTTGGCGCCTTTGTGGCTGTCGGGCTGCTAATGATTATTTGGCCAGTGTCGCTGGAGGACACGTTTATTGCATCCGATCAGGGCATTCTGGCCCGGGACCTGACATCCCTGGGCAGAGCCCACACGATGGATGAGCTCGTTGAGCAGGCCGTGGTCCCACGACTCATCCCCCCAAAAGAGCCCGTCCCGGTTGAAGCCCTTCCCCATTATCCTGGAAAATCGGTTATTTTAATTTCAGTCGATGCGCTTCGCCCCGACCATCTGGGGTTCCACGGATATAAACGGGACGTTTCGCCCCACATCGACCAACTGCTGCGACAATCCGTCGATTTTGAAACCGCATACTGCACTGCGCCATCCAGTTCATTTTCAATTCCCTCGATTCACGCGGGAATTCCCATGGAACACCTCCTGAAAAGTGCCGCGCCAATTCCGCCACTTCTGGCCACGCGATTTAAGGAAATGGGGTACACGACGGTTGGCCTGTACCCCCCCAAGGTATTTTCAATGGGGCCATCCCTCATGGGCACTTTGGAGGAAACTCATTTTGGATTTGAATATTTCGAACTGTTAAAAATGGATGCCCAAAGCGATGTTCGCATCGCCCTTCGGCAGCTCGGCAAACACGCACCAAATGGTCCTTTATTCATGTGGGTACACTTCTATGACCCCCATCTGCCATACACCTGCCATGGGGCGCCATACGGCAATCAACAGCAGGATTGCTATGACGCGGAAATCGCCTATCTGGATAGTCATATCAAACCATTCCTCGATGAAATAGCCAACCTGGCCGATGAGCCAATCGTGGCGTTCACTGCGGATCATGGCGAAGCTTTTGGCGAGCACGGACGCTATTATCATTCAACGGACCTGTACGACGAACAGATTCGCGTGCCGCTTGCGTTTAAAATTCCTGGTGTGGCCCCGGGGCGAATCACCACCCCCGTGTCCAACTGCAGTATTTTCGACACTTTAATATCTTTGGTGCAACCTGCGCCCGACACAGCCAAAAACGATCTACGCCCGCTGATGGTCGGTTCCGGTGAGGTGATGCCCGCTGTTTCAATCATTGGCGCAAAACGTGCTGTTGTATTTGGAAACCACAAGCTGATTTGCGAAAAATGGCCCGATGGCGCATGTGCACTGTTCAACCTGAACCAGGATCCGGCTGAGAAAAAAAACCTGGCGGCCAAACAGATTACCAAAACTGTGGAGATGCTCGGTTTACTGAAGGAAGCACACGAAACGGAGCTGGCCCTATTAAAACAGACAGCTCCCCGGGCCATTATTCTGGGACGACTGAAGCATCCCGAAGCGGTAGTCGGGCTGATTCGGCTGGCACGTGACAACGCGTCCCCATGGGCGGTTGAAGCTGCCAAACTGCTTGCCCTGCTTGGAAGTCGTCACGTGGACAACGCGCTGAACGACTTAAGCCAGTCACACATTCCCGAAGTAATGGCCTGGGCGACCATTGGCAAGGCCCTGCTCGGCAATTCATTCGACGCGGGAAAATTATATCCATACGTGATGAAAAATTCCGATCTGGGACATTGGAGCATTATCGTTCTGGGCCGAAACGGCGACCCCATTGCCCTTAAACCACTGCTTCGTCTGTTAAAACACGAGGAACCCAATCTGCGCGCTCTTGCAGCGCTGGCGCTTGGCCAGATGGGAAATTCCAAAGCAGTTCCCGCACTTATTTCACTTCTCGACACAAAGCAAAGTCGATGGGCCGCCATTGAGGCGCTCGGAAATCTGGCAGATCGGCGAGCGCTGGCCAAATTGCGTGCACTGAAACGAAGCGAACCCGATATCAGCAATCTGCCGAGATACGAAAAAGCCATTGACCGTATTGAAAACAATTGAGTAATTTTGTTTCACACAACATTGAGCGTCTTTTAAATTCGTGTCATAGTTACAGGCAAACAAGTCAAGACCGGACATGCTGCGCCACCGGGCCGTGAGGTTGTAGTTGAAATTTTCTAACAGCATAAAATCGCTAAAGTTCAAAGTGTTTCTGATTTCCAGTATTGGCATTGTCATCGTGACCACATTGTCAACGCTGTTGTTCAGCTACTATTTCGTATCCGAATCAGAAAAGGGCCTGGCCAACAAGGGGGCATCACTGGCCAGACTTTTGGGAGGCAATCTGGTCTCTCCGCTGGATTTCGAAGCCATTCTCGGGGGATCTGGCCAAAATGAAGAGGGAAACACAATGCTGAAAGCCGCCGTGCGGGACGGGGGCTTTACATATGCCGTTGTCTACAGAAAAGACAACAGCGTGTTTGCACAGTCCGGAAAAATACCCTCTCAGATTGATAACCGGTTCAAAAAACAACATAAAACAGCTGGTGAAATCAACATATTGAATGACGAGATGGTGCACGCGCGCTTTTTAATAAAAAAGGGGCCTCAAACGCTTGGAACGCTATTTGTAGGACTCTCCAAAAAGGAGCTGGAAGAAGGCATTGCCAATTTTGTGACGTATACCGTGCTTGTCGGGGTGGGGATGTCCGCGGTTTTTATCACGGTCTTCTTCTTTGTCATTTCGAGCACAACCGTCAAACCCATCCTAACGATCACTCGGTTAATGAAACGGCTCGGGGGGGGCGATGTACGGCCACTGACCAATGTGACACTGGGCACCAACACCACCGAAATTGTCGAAATGTACCAGGCATTGGAATACGCCATTACCGCCATGCGTGAAAATCTCCATTCCATCGCCACTGTGGCGGACGAGCTGAACAAAACCGCAGATGATATTTTAACCAACTCAGCCAACCTGTCCGTCGCCGCGAATGAGCAGGCCACCGCCGTAAATGAAACCACCGTTACCATCGAAGAAGTTGAGAAAACCGGCCATCTGACCAGCGAAAATGCAAAGAATATCCAATCCGTTGCCGATCGTACCCAGAAGATTTCAAACGAAGGACTGAGCGCCGTCGACATTACCAGAGCGCAACTTGAAGACATACAGAACCAGGTGGTCAACATCGTTCAAAGCGCCAACAAACTGAATATGGAACTCGAAGAGGTGGATCGCATTATTGCCTCCGTTGCAGGAGTGACCCAGCAGTCACACACGCTTTCCATCAACGCATCCATCGAAGCGGTGAAGGCCGGGCAAAAAGGGCGCGGGTTTGCGGTTGTTGCCAATCGCATTCGCGACCTGTCACAGCAATCCAGAGAAGCGACAGAACATGTCCGAGGGACGCTGACCGGTATTCAACAGGCCATCGGAAACATGCTGACCATCACAGAACAGGGTCTGTCCTCCGTTCAGCGGGGGGTCGAAAGCATGGAACGCACCGGCGAAGTGATTCAACGTCTGGGGGAATCAATCGCGCATTCCACCGAAGCGGCGCGCAGCATTGCCCACAATACATTTCAGCAGGCAACAGGTCTGGAACAAACCGCTCGTGCCATGAATGAAATCAACGATTCGACCCATACCAATCTTTCCGGTATCGAAAATCTCAAACGCAATGGTGAAGAGTTAAAGGATCACGCGGTCGCAATGAAGGCCCTCGTGGAGCTGTTCCAGATTTCCGACAACTGAAAAACGAATCTGCCTCTGAAGCGCCGAGTACCTGCCCCGAAGTCCCTGTCAAAACGCCTCCCCTGCATCGGGAACCACTTTTAACCTGGCATCCAAACAGGAAATATTCGGCCTTCTGCGATCGTTAAATGACAAAATTGTACAGACAGCCAGAGGGATCACGGGAACGATTGCGATTTTAAAAGAAATCCTGTATTTGAAATGAACTGTCCAATCACTGTTCGATTGTTCAGCAACTTCCAAGGAGAACATATATGGGGAGCTTTATTGTTGAGGGCGGAGTGCCGCTATGTGGAGAGATCACCCCATCAGGGAACAAAAATGAGGCGCTGCCAGTCCTGGCGGCCTCCGTGCTGGCCACATCCCCTGTGGAATTGACAAATGTGCCCCATATTGGTGACATTCACACAATGATTCAAATTTTAAAGGGTATCGGTGTGCATGTCCGAAGCGACACTTCGGACCAGCTGCTTATCGATGCCACGTCCCTCAACGACCAGGAACCGGATCAGGGACTGTGTGAAAAAATCCGTGCATCGTTTCTGCTTGCGGGACCGCTGCTGGCCCGCCGTGGCCACATCACCCTGCCCAGACCGGGCGGAGATAAAATCGGCCGACGCCGGCTGGACACCCACATCCTCGCGCTCAAGCAGCTTGGCGCAGATGTGGTGACCAGCAGTTCATACCATCTGACTGCCCCCAACGGTCTCAAAGGCGCCGAAATTTTCCTCGATGAAGCTTCGGTGATGGCAACGGAAAATGCCATCATGGCGGCAGCAGCAGCCGATGGCAATTCCGTTATTTACAACGCCGCGTGTGAACCGCATGTGCAGGGACTGTGTCACATGCTCAATGCCATGGGGGCCAAAATCACCGGAATTGGCAGCAATATCGTGCACATCGGCAGCAATTCCCGGATGACCGGCTGCAACCACCGGATTATGAGTGACCATATTGAGATCGGCAGTTTCATTGGGCTGGCGGCAGTAACCGGAGGCGAAATCGCCATTAAAAACGTGGACCCGGAACATTTACGAATGATTCGCATGACGTTCAGCCGACTGGGTGTTGACACCCGGCTGGAAGGTACCACTCTCACAGTTCCCCCCAATCAGAAGATGGCGGTGCGCAACGATTTGGATGGCGGTATTCCCAGAATTGACGACGCGCCCTGGCCCGGGTTTCCCGCTGACCTGACATCCATCGCAGTCATCACCGCCACTCAATGCAGGGGGACGGTACTCATTCACGAAAAAATGTTTGAAAGCCGATTATTCTTCACCGACGCACTCGTCTCAATGGGCGCTCAAATCGTCCTGTGTGACCCGCACCGAGTCGTTGTCAGCGGTCCCGCAGAACTGTGGGGACAGGAGTTATCCAGTCCCGATATTCGTGCCGGGATGGCCCTGTTGATAGCGGCCCTAAAAGCCAAAGGCCGCTCGGTCATACACAATATCAGACAAATCGACAGGGGGTATGAACGCATCGACCTCAGGCTGAAAAAGCTCGGCGCACGACTGGAAAGAGTTCTCGTATAGCATTTTGTGCACGCGTAAATATTGACAATAAGCGTTTCAACCCCTAATCAGGATAACCAAAACAGGATAACCAAAACATTTTCCATTAATCGAAAAATTATTTCGTGGAAATTCAGAGGAGAAAGTTAATGAGCGAATACCTTTTTACTTCAGAATCAGTATCCGAAGGGCACCCGGACAAAGTATGTGATCAAATTTCAGACGCCATCCTTGACGCCTGTCTGGCCGACGACCCCAATTCCCGCGTGGCAGTGGAAACGATGGTTAAAACCGGCATGGCAGTCATCGCAGGTGAAATCACAACCGAAACCTGGGTGGATATGCCCAAAATCGTTCGCGATACCATCCGAAACATTGGGTATGATCATTCGTCCGTGGGCTTTGACGCCGATACCTGTGCCGTTTTAACCGCTATCGAAAAGCAGTCACCGGATATTTCTCAGGGGGTGACATCAGGACAGGGGCTTTACAAGGAACAAGGCGCCGGCGACCAGGGAATGATGTTTGGCTATGCCTGTGACGAAACCCGTGAACTGATGCCTCTCCCCATTTCACTGGCCAACGAGCTAATGAAAAATCTGGCCCAGCTCCGCAAAAAAGGTGTTGTGGATTTCCTTAGACCCGACAGCAAATCACAGGTCACCTGTAAATATGTTGACGGCAAACCGGTTGCAGTGGAAACCGTCGTTGTGTCTACCCAGCATGCGGAGAGCGTGGCCCATAAAAAGCTGGCCAAATGGGTCACTGATGAGCTCATCATCCCCACTATTCCGGAAAAATACATGACCAAACACACCAAAATCTACGTTAATCCCACGGGGCGTTTCGTACTGGGTGGTCCTTATGCGGATGCAGGACTGACTGGCAGAAAAATCATCGTGGATACATACGGCGGCATGGGCGCTCATGGCGGTGGCGCCTTCTCCGGCAAGGATCCATCCAAAGTGGATCGGTCAGCCGCGTATTACGCCCGTTATGTGGCAAAGAATATTGTGGCCGCCAAGCTGGCTTCCAGATGTCAGGTGCAGCTGGCCTATGCGATTGGCGTCGCCCAACCCGTTTCAGTGCTGGTGCAGACATTTGGCACTGGCAAAGTGGACGAAGAAGCGATCTCCAGGTACGTAATGAAAAATTTCGACATGCGTCCAGCCGCCATCATCGAACAGCTCGATTTGCTCAAACCTGGATACATCGATACCGCTGCTTACGGTCACTTCGGCCGAAAAGGCAAGCGGTTCACCTGGGAAAAAACCGATCGGGCCAAAGAACTGGCGGACGCCCTGAAAAAGTAGTTTTTACCCCGGCCACCTCACCAGCCGAAATTCAGTTCGCCCCCCCAATTCATTTTAATTATAAAGTTACATCGCCATTTCTTTGCGCGTATACTATCAACGCCGTAGAATCATATAAGAAATTACAAAATGCGCACCGACAGGGGAGATGACATGAATATCAATTGTCCAGGATGTAATTTTGAATACAAACTTGATGAACGCCGAATCCCGGCTGCAGGTCAGAAAATGCGCTGTCCAAAATGCAGCACATCTTTTCGTGTCACTCAAAGTGGGGTTGTTGCAACCGATGCCCCCCGGGCATCCAGAGATCCGTTTGGCAGTGATTCTGCGTTGCCCCCAGTACTGGGTCGGCCTTCAAATTCCGCCACAACTGAAATAGATGACCCCTTTGGTGACCCACCGGCAACTGCGCCCAATGGCGCCAAAGACAGCTGGGGCACATTTGATTTGGCTGATGACAAACCCATTGCAGTGGACCCGTTCGCAGATCCCTTTGGCCGTACAGGGGGGGCCGGGAAGCCAACGGCCAAAGGATCAGCTGA
>JAFGWT010000376.1 GCA_016937015.1 Deltaproteobacteria bacterium
ATGTACAGTGTCCCATTGCGCTCGTTTGCCAGAATGTATACAGCCGGTTTTTTATTCATGATTGTCGGAAATAGCACATCAGCGAGCGTTCTGAAAGTCATCGATGCTATTGCTGGATGCCCGCCTTCGCGGGCATGACGATCTATCTTCGCGGGCATGACGATCTATCTTCGTTGTTATACCGCGCTCTGAGGGCGTTCCAGACCCTAAAAACCTACCTGCTGTTTATAATGACCAGGGGCTGTTTGCACGACTGGCTACGCTGCTTTGTTTCTATGACCAGTTTCAAACCGAATTGCTAATAATTATCTTCCAAATATGCGCCGGAATCTGACGCGACGCGCGACGCTATCGCGTGTATGCGGAGAGAACCAGCAGGTACTTGGCCTGGTAGCCGGTGCTGGGTTCAGAAATCGACCAGGAACCGGCGGGCCATCCGGAATTGTAATCCAGGTATGATTTTGTACCGGGCTGGTTGAGTGGCGGCTCCCAGCTTTGACTGCAGAGCGAAAATTCCGAGGCGCCATAGCACTGATACGCGTCCTCACCTTCCGGCGCGGTGCAGCAGCCATCGAGCTCGAAGTATGTATTGGGGCCGCCCACGACATATCCCGGGGGAGGTCCCGGTGTCGAATCGGATACTTCATCCCATCTGGTGCCGTCAGCGAACCAGCTGTGAAACATCGTTTTAACAGAATGTTCAGCGCCAGCCACTTTCATGTTGGTCAGGTATACCATTCCAAGGGGATTGACCCCGTGCAGATAGTGCACGTAATCCTCGGCTGCCATCGCCGCGGCTTTGGCAGCATCGCCCTCTCCGTATTTGGCCAGGAGCTGGAACAGTCGCGCCTGCGCCATCTTAATCTGGTTGCTGCTCCAGGTGTAGACATCCATGGGCGCGCGATATGGGTCCCTGTTACCGGTGATTGCAGGCAACTGGTCCGTGTTATTTTGCATATTGGTTACAAATTTATCGAGAATCGCGGATTTGACACTGCTGCTGATACCATCAATGTGTGCGAGGTACAGCAGTGCTTCCTGGCGCTCCAGCTCCCAGCAGGTGGGTGTCGTTTGTGCAAGCACTTCAGTGTAGTTGTCTTCCACGACTGTTCTGTATTCGTCATCACCAGTCATTTCAAACAAATACATCGCCGCCATCAGTTTGGAAACCAGCCGCCCAAAATCATCGGTTTCCTGACCACCTGCGCCCAATCCACTGGAGCCGGCCTGCTTACTCTCGTCATTGTTATAATATATCTCAGCCGGGTTTGCGGTGGCCCAGTCCCAGGCCTTCACTGCGCGTTCCTTCAGGTCTTCCGCATACTCCTTAAATGCGGATTCAGGACGCGCCCCAAACACTTTGGATGCATAGGCAAACACCGCTGCCCCCATTAGCGTGGCATTGGTGGTCGGTGGACCGTAATAACTGGGATCTGTTGCTGCAGAGGGTGGGCTGGCTGACGCAAGACCTAAAATGCACAGCAGCGACCCGTCGTCGTTCTGCATTCTGGTAATCCAGTCCACAGACCATTTAATCTCTTCCAGAAAATCGGGAATGCCGTTTTCGGATTCCGCAATGCCATAATCATCGCCAAAGGCTGCCGGGGTTTCCTCGAAGGCCTGGAGCAGCATAATGGCAACCCCTGCGGCCCATGCGGTGTATTTGTTGTAATCCCCCGCGTCAAACCATCCACCGCGAAGATCTCTGGCCAACGCATCGTTGGTCTTGTCGAGCCACGCATGGGCGTCCCCATCCTGTCCGGCCCGCAGATGACTCGCGCCATCCGCCCAGTCTGCGCCCGCGGTTTCAGCGGATTTTTCGAATCCGGCGCGCTGATAGTAGTACATGCGCACCGCATGCTTTAATGGACTCAAATATACCGTGTCGCTGATTTCGAATTCCACCGAACGCACGTCGTTTTCAGTATCAACAATCGTGTAGGTGCCTGGGGTTGTGACATCCGAAAAATCGAACCACCACGCTTTGTCTCCGGACAAATCATCGGTCGCGCCGCCATTCCATTCTTCCGGGGAGTCCTCAAACACCGTGTCGCCCGAACTCTTATCTACAACTGCGTAAGTTGAACCCGGTGAGAAGCTGACGGCGCTGTCATATCCCGTTTGCGGATCGCGGATAACCGCCACTTTCGTTGCATCAGTGCGATACCCAAACTGATCCACAACAATCACTGGAATTGGGCCATTGGGGCCTGATTCCAGACCCTGATCCCAGCTGGTATCCGTGCTGGGTTTATCCTTGGTTGTGGGCATAACGACATCGCCGTCTGAATCCGAATCCGAGTCAGTGTCCGAATCGGTATCACTGTCTGCATCAGAGTCGGAATCGCTGTCCGCGTCCGAGTCTGAATCGCTGTCCGCATCGCTGTCGCTGTCGCTGTCCGAATCCGCGTCACTGTCTGAATCTGAATCGCCATCACTGTCGGTATCTGAATCAGCGTCCGAGTCTGAGTCTGAATCAGCGTCCGAGTCACTGTCCGAGTCAGTGTCGGAATCGCTGTCCGCGTCGCTGTCTGAATCGCCATCAGAATCGCTGTCCGAATCTGAGTCAGAATCACTGTCTGAGTCACTGTCGGATGCCTGTGTGTTGCCGTCATTATTTGATGAACCGGATGATGAACAGCCGGCAAACAACGACAAAAATAACAATAAGGTGAATAGTAAAATGCGAATTGTTACAAATTTAAACATTGTTAATAAAACATCCTTTCAGAAGTTCAGAACAGAACTTCTATTCTAAGCTTCTATACAATTTAATTTTCTATGGTGCTATTATTTAGACGGCAGGGAATTTTATTTTACTGTCGCACCATCCCGAGCACCCCTTATCTTCCATTTGCCGAATCTGGAATGAAGTGTATCCCGCAAACGAAAAACGGATGGCTCTTTTGTTGTATGCGCTGGGTTTCAATACAAACAGGTATTTTCCAGTCAACACCAGGGGGGAAACAGAATTGGTTGGATAAAAAACGGTTGGATAAAATTGAGCGGAATATCTGAAAAGAGTCACCTGTTCAAGTTGTTCATGGGTGCCCCCTGGACTGGGTTATCGTCTATGTGGAAATCGCGTGGGCGTGTCTACAGCAGCAGTGTATCAACCGGGATCATGCTGAAAAAGAAGGCAAATACTGCTTGGTTGGTTGACAGTTCGATGGTGCAGGTGTCAGCATTTTCTCCTGGCCGGAGGAGAACGCTGAGTCGGCCTAGGGACACCGAATCAGTTTCGAAATTGTATCCCATGTGTTGTCGATGATATTGAGCTGCCTGTCGCGATTTGCCATCAGTGTTGCGTATGGCAGTTTGACATACTTTTGGGTAATCGCAGCGAAATTGTCCTGCAGCAATGTTGAATTGGGATCGGCATTTGTAATGATTCCAATGCCGGATGGCGCGGTGGGGATCACGTGAATTTTAAGATCCGGCCGCAGCGCTTTTAAACAGGGGATCATTTTCCATACATCGCCAGTCCAAAAGTCGGTAACGCGTTTGCGGCGTGCGCCAATTTCACTTGGCGGATAACAGTCATGAAGCAGAATTATTGTTTCCGGATTGGCATAGCGCTCCAGGTTGATGAAGTCTTTGAGTGCCTGTTCAAAGATATGCAGCCCATCGATAAATGCCAAATCGAGGCGCTCCTGTTCAAGTTCCTCAAAAACATTGTGGTCCCTGAAGAACTGGTCGCTTGTCATGTTGAACAATTTGTATCGTGCAGAGATATCCTGTTTTATTTGTGCACACGGGTCGATACCTAATGCCATTGTCCCTTCCTGGGCTTTCGAGAGAGAACCGCCTTCGCGAACGCCAATTTCTACATATGTAGCGGGTTTCAGTTCTCGATGTATTCGAGTTAGAATCTCATGGTAGCTCATACCAGGCATCATGGCGCGCGACAGCAGACTATGCGCATCATGAGAATTGGGTTCAGATTCCAAGGCCCTGTGGCAGTATTTTATCGCTTTTAAGGCTTTGCCATTCTGCAAGCTGATTCGCGCCTTCGATATCCAGTTCTCTGCAGTTTTAGAGGCGCTATTTTTGAAGAACATCACTTAATCCCTCCAAGGGTGTCGCGCCAATACAGTCAATGGGCCAACTCATATTGGTACGGATTGTCGTATTATATTCAAATGCAATTAACATGGGTTTGTCTGCCCTGCTGATGATGGCTTTCCATACCCATTTCATTTGCGTCCCAGGTTATCAATCAGGGTTGTTAAAAGGGCATGATCAGGCGGCGCGTTGAGGACAGGAATGAGATCTTCAATAGTACCTTCATCCAAATCCCACCATCTCAGCTTTAAAAGTAACGATATAAATTCTTCATCGAAGCGGTAACGTATATGTTTTGCGGGGTTTCCACCGACGATCTCATATGGCAACACATCTCGGCACACATGGGAACGGGCAGCAATGACTGCCCCGTCTCCGATAGTTACACCAGACATAATTGATACTCTTTGACCAATCCACACATCATTGCCAATTCGGACATCGCCGCTGCTCGCAGGATGTCCTGGCATTTTCTTTGTGCCGAATACCGTCCCTTTTAGAGCACCAAAAGGATATGTTGAAACCCAATCCGTTCTATGATTTCCACCAAGATAAACAAATATCCCTGCCGCCAGTGAACAAAATTTTCCGATTGTCAGATTTTGCCCTTCTCCCCATTGCGCAACAGTAATTTTTTCAACGCCATACGTATGTTCCCCATAGCTGACTTTACTTCGCCCAACCATAAATGAGTTTTTTCCGCTGCGGTCAGGTTGTTGTTCCTGCACTTTTGGGGCGTTATGAGTGGTAGCGGCCGGAGCAGATGATTGCAGTGGCGAAGCAGGGGGATCTGGGGTGTTACACTTCAACCTTTTAAATAATTTTCGCAACATTAAGTTCATGGTTGTGGTTCAAGACGACAGTAAAGGAAGACATTCATCCTGTAGTTTGTGCGCGCAGTCCATCTGAGCTTCCGCCGTATTTGGTAGAGACACGTCGTCAGGGACTGCTTTAACCGATATCTGCATATTCGAAACCACATATAAATCACCAAGGGACTTTAACGTCCATTCGTTTTTGCGAGGCCATGAATGCACCTTGGACACGCATGTTGAATACGCAGGTTCAATATCAGAAATCTTATAATCGATTATAAATTCGTCGCAATCAATCTGCGGATAGTCAAACAGTACGATGTATGCGGAACGTTCAGAAAAGCAATATCTGTCCCATATGCTTAGCTGCCACTTCTTTTGTTGCCAGCCATCTCCTTTTCGAAACAGAAAGTTCACATTCAATACCGGTGAAAACGGTCCAATTGTTTGATGCTGAATCACCTTTAGCGAGTTGGGTATTTCGTCTTCACGGGATTTGTTGAGAAATCGTCCGTGCAGCCTCAAGCCTTTCATGGCATCATCAACCTGATATTTGACGGAATTCACCTGTATGCCTGACGAGGGAAGTTGAAGCGTTTTAAAAAAACGTCGAAGGGCAGAACGTGACAAGTTCAGTTTTTTCCATTGCTGAATCAGCCTGTTTGCATACACCCGTGCGCCGGCGCGATTTGGATGAATCCCTCTGAAATGTCGCTCCAAATCATGAACGTTTTCCAGATTGACTTCTATTGTGGGTATATTCAGCGTGTCGCAGATTTCCCTGTGAATTGCATATTGCTCTGCCAGTTCCGGTCGTATAGTGAATTGATGTGCCAATAGCAGGCACACAGTATATATTCCGGCGCCCAGAATTTGGGAATACACATACAGTGCTTCGTCTCGATTGCAGAGCACTCCCCTCCATTCCGATTCAATATTCGGTTCAATGATACATATGTCGGCACCGCTTTTAATTAACTCATTGACGCGAACCAACCCACCGTCTGAAAGGCGATTGCCTGGATAGCAAAATTGGGAAATTTTTGACGCCCCCAATATGTCCATGAACTCTTTTCTCAGTATATCGACATACCCAATGGCCTGGTTACTCACAGAAGCCCCAAGAACTGCAATATGATATGTGTTCTTTTTCTTCTTTCTAAAACTAAGCTTCGAGAATATTGGCATGCAATTGTTTAATACACATTGAGTGCAATCTGATTTTTAATCCCCCCGATACAATACGATTATCCCTTTTCGTTTGCAACCGGTTATGGGTTCGTTTATGGGTTGATAATGCCTTGGGCCCAATGAGGGTGTTTCATGTCTGGTAAAGTTGTTGTGCAATGGCATGTGTAAAATATTCGGTTGATGGAGGGGAATTCTTAATGAAAAGTAAATTGGCATCTTTCGGGCATTATGTGACAGGGTGGCGACGTCAGTTTCGTACGAGAGGTGACATGACGTCCCTTCCTCAACATGTTATCGCACCGTATTTAACACCATGGAAAGGTGGGCCATCGGCCGAAGGACTGCCGGATTATGGCCGAATACGACATGGTGACCGGTTTGTAGATGAGATTTCTCAACCTGTCCCTGACAAATGCAGAGAGCTTAAAGGCAGGTATCTGTACGGTGGCCCGTTTATGAATCATTTTGGAGTTGTCATGGTCTACAGCATCGCCAGGTGCTGGGCCTTTGACGCGAAGAAGCATAGAGCGATTGTGTTTTCATATTGTCCCAAAAAGGTTATGAAAGAACTGCCTGCCTGGGCGCGGAGCATTTACAGCTACCTTGGCGTGGATCCTGCGCGCATAATCATTGCCAGAAACCCTGTAAAAGTTGACCATCTGGATGTTGCTGAACCGGGTAGTGAATTTTTTAACGGCCCTTCCTCCTGGTATCTCGACTATCTTAAACACAGGCAGGTGAACACCGGATACAAACTTGCGGAAAAACTGTATTTCGGCAGAACGCACATAATACGACAGGGAACATTAATGGGGGAATCCTACTTTAGTCAGCTCATACTCAACTCTGGATTTACATATATAAAACCGGAAGATTATTCGCTGGCGGACCAATTGTCTGTTCTTCAGAATTGCAGGCAGGCCATTTTTTCGGAGGGCAGCGCTCTGTATCTATACGAGTTGCTTCACTCCACAGACACAAAATGTTTTATGCTGCCGCGAAGAACCAAATCTTCAATACTTTTTGAACCATACGTCAAACCCAGGGCTGATTTTCACAGACTCGGCGGCAGTACTGTTATTGAGCGACTCCCCGAGGTCAATGGGGTTGTCAGTCCCAAGTCGGCAAGCTATTGCATGAATCCGAGAGCTATTTTTGAAGACCTTCAGACACAGCAGTTGATTTTTTCCAGTTTTGATTTTGATTTTCAAAAATATGAACAATGCGAAAGAGAAGATGCACTCGAATATTTTGGTGAAGAAAATTTGCAATTCGCTGAATCTCAGTTGCTGGATGTAAAGGCCAGAAGAGAAAAATACCTGCGTTCACTTTGATGGCTCATTCGCCGTTTGGTGCCAAAGAAGTAAAAACACCCATGGTCATTTGGCGGATACTGTGACTTCTCCCGCGGCAATGCCTGAAGATGATGCGGTTACTTTGATCTCGCCGGCGTCACCGTTGGACTGCACGATGGCCATCAGCTTGCCCGAAAAGGCGGAATAGGAGGTGCCCTTGTAGGACTCGTGATTGGTGCCATCGCCATTGTCGAGCCCAATCAGTCGCCCCGGACCTTCCACTGTAAAATCAACGGTGTTGCCGGCACGCGGCACCAGGATGCCCTCGCTGTCCACGACGTCAACCGTTACAAACGCGAGGTCGCGACCGTCCGCGGCAATCGTGTTTCTGTCCGCACTGAGCGCCAGACTGGCGGCCTGTCCGGCTGTTTTTACGGTGTCCACCACCTCGTCGCCGCCGCGGGTTGCTCTGGCTTCGAGGGTGCCCGATTCAAATCGCACGGTCCATTCCAGCTGCGCCTTTGCGGGATCCACGTTTTTGGAACCTTGCGACGCGCCATTCAGGAACAGCTCAACGCTGTCTGCATTGCTGTAGACCATGACTCTCACGTTGCTGCCTGGTCCCCAGCTCGTCCATTCCATCGGCACGATGTGAACCATGGCAGGACCGTCGTAACCCCATTTGCTCTGGTAGAACCAGAAAATGTCTTTGCGGAAGTTGGCCGTGTCGAGGATACCGAAATACGAACTTTTGGAAGGCCATTCATACGGTGTCGGTTCTCCAATGTAATCAAATCCGGTCCAGATGAACTCGCCCGCTATCCATGGGCGGGTATTCACATTTTCCCAGGACACTTGCGCCGTGTGGCCCCATCCCGCTGCAAAGTTGTCGTAGGAAGACGCCTGGTTGTTGTTGTTGTTGTAAATACCGCGACTGCGGAAGCCGGATGATGATTCACTGGCAAACAGCTTCCAGTCCGGATGAGCGTTGTGCACCGAGTCGTACCGTTCGGGGGCATAGTTGATGCCTACTATGTCCTCAAGACCGGTGAAGTCATTTTCAGACACCCACGCGGCATACGCCTGGGTAATTACCCGAGTGGTATCCTTTGTATGAATGGCATTGATCAGCTGCTGCACCACATTTTTATCTCCAGCCTGGGGCACCTCGTTGCCGATACTCCAAATAATGACACTGGGATGATTGCGGTCGCGAGCGACAAAATCCGCCATGTCGGTGTCCGCCCAATCCCGGAAGAAACGGGAGTAATCGTATTCGACCTTTGAGCCGTACCACATGTCAAACGCCTCATCCACCACAAGGAACCCCAGTCGGTCCGCGTAGTCCAGCAGTTCGGGAGCGGGGGGATTGTGGGATGTTCGAATGGCATTGGCCCCCATTTCCTTGAGCAGTTCAAGCCGCATTTCGATGGCGCGGTGATTGACTGCGGCGCCCAGCGCACCCAGGTCGTGGTGCAGGCATACGCCGTTGAGTTTCATGTTTTGACCATTGAGGGAAAAGCCACTGTTGGCATCGAATGAAAAACTGCGAATGCCAAAGGGCGCTTTGTAGGTATCGACCACTTCGCCGTCAACAGAAACATTGATCTCAACAGAATACATGGTGGGTGAATCCGGTGACCAGAGTTGGGGGTTGGCGACTGTGCCGTCCATGGTGAAATCTGTGGTGTCGTTACCGTTGACGGATTGGGCAGATGCCGAAACAGTATCCACTTCGTTGCCCTCGGCATCGAGAATCGTTCCTTCGACAGAAACGGATTGACTTTCGCCCGATTCGTTCTGAACCGCCACCTTCATGTTGACCGTTGCACTTTGTCCTGAAATTTCCGGTGTGGTAATGAATGCCCCCGTGTATGCCACGTGAACCGGATGAACCGCTTTAAGCCACACGTGACGATAAATGCCACTTCCGGAATACCAGCGGCTGCTGGGCAACTGGTTGTTGACACGCACCGAAACCACATTCTCGCTTCCTGAATCGACATTGTCGGTGATATCGCATTCAAATGACGAATAGCCATACGGGCGGTTGCACACCTCATTGCCGTTTACCCACACCGTGCTGTCCATGTACACACCGTCGAACTGGATATAAATCCGCTTTCCTTCGCTGCCGTCGGGGAGTGAAAAATATTTTCGATACCAGCCCAGGCCACCATCCAGGTATCCACCCCCGGCCCCGGCGGCGGAATTCTGATTGAATGGCAATTCAACGCTCCAGTCGTGGGGCACATTGATGGACCGCCATGATGAGTCGTCAAACATGGCGCCATCCGCGCCCGCGGCATTGCCCAGATTGAATTTCCAGTCGTCGTCCAGGGTGACAGTTGTCGCTCTGGCGCCGTCGTAGGCGTTCACAAATGGTGAGATGATAAAATCAGAATCAGAATCAGTATCAGAATCCGTATCTGCGTCCGTGTCAGAATCCGTGTCGGCATCTGTGTCTGCGTCCGTGTCAGAATCTGTGTCAGCATCCGTATCGGAGTCCGTATCGGCATCGGTATCGGAGTCCGTGTCGGCATCGGTGTCTGAGTCCGTATCGGCATCGGTATCAGAATCCGTATCCGCGTCCGTGTCAGAATCTGTATCGGCGTCTGTATCTGAATCGGTGTCGGCATCGGTATCCGAGTCGCTGTCGGCATCGGTGTCTGAGTCGCTGTCGGCATCGGTGTCTGAGTCGCTGTCGGCATCGGTATCGGAGTCGGAGTCCGCATCGCCGTCCGAGGATGAATCATCGGCTGATTTTGAATCTTCTGAACATGACATCATGAAGAGGATTGTGATTGCCATAAGCAGTAAAACGGCTTTGTTTTTGACAGATTTTAAAGACATTTATGATTTACCTCATATGATTGTGTGAGAACCGGCCTTTCGTACAAAGCCAATCTCTGTTTATTTGTTGAATTTCCACCAGTTGAAATTAAACAGAGTGTTTCCACTGCCAGTGAATTTAAAATAAACATCATGCATCCCGGTGACGCCACTGACATCACATGTGACGGTTTCCCAGGACTGCCAGTCACCGGTTCCCGCTACCGCGCATGTGCCGGCCAGCGTGCCATTTTCGCCGTCCAGATGGATTTCAATATAGCCGCCGCTTGCAGCTGACGCCACCCGTGCTTCAAACGAACTGGCGCCATCCACAAAATTAACGCCAAGCACCTTTATCCAGTCGCCATTGCTGATTTCTGAAACATTCATGCCGCCTTCCGCGCATCGTTCGGTTTCAATACCTGAATTCCAGGCTATGGTTTCGGCTTCCTGCTGGATGTACGGGTTCAAACTGCCAACCCCGGGTCTGCGCGCGCTGTTCATTGGAATTTCAGGAATTGATCCATCTGCATTGTACTCGAATTCCGCTGCGCACACCGACCGATGAAATCCGCCACCGCCCGGAAGCGCACCGTTGTGATAGAAGAGATAGGAGCGTCCCTTGTAATCAACAACCCCTGGGTGATTGGTGAAGCTGGACCCCGCCGGCGGCATAATCACGCCACCGTATGTCCA
>JAFGWT010000377.1 GCA_016937015.1 Deltaproteobacteria bacterium
GAAGTGCTCGAAGGCAAGTATGAATTGCGTCGCCAGATTGGCGAAGGGGGCATGGGGGTGGTGTATGAAGGCCGGCATGTGGACCTGGAAATGCGGGTGGCCATTAAGGTGTTGTTGCCTTTTGAAGGTGATGACGAAGACATGCGAACCCGTTTCAAGGTGGAAGCCCGGTCATCGGCCAGCATCAAACATCCCAACGTGGTTGAAGTGCATGACTTCGGTTTCACCCCGGATGGCAGGCCGTTTTTTGTGATGGAATATCTGGAGGGCGAATCTCTGGCAGATCTGCTGGACCGGCGCAAAGTGCTCAAACAGGTCCGTGTGGTCGAAATTCTGGACCAGGTTCTCAGTGGCCTGGCCCGTGCTCATAAAAAAAATATCATTCACCGGGACCTGAAACCCGAAAACATCTTCCTCTCCAAAACCGAGGATGGGGAGGAAGTGGTAAAGATTCTGGATTTCGGCATCGCCAAAATTCTCAACGACAACAATGCACCGCGCAATACCGGCCCCAATGTGCGTCCCAAACGTTCGGGACCTACCACGCGATTTAAGACCGAACTGGGTGTGGTGATGGGCACCCCGGGGTATATGGCACCGGAAGCACTGACCGGGCAGGGCAAGGTGGACCATCGCGTCGATCTGTTTGCGGTGGGTATTCTGGTCTTTGAAATGCTCACCGGACGTCAGCCGTTTCGCGGCAAAACCGCCCATGAGATTATGGTGAATACCGCAACGCAGCCAGTGCCGAAAATCCGTGCCATCAATCCCCATGTCACCCGGGAAATGGAACAGCTCTGTCTGATTGCGCTGTCCAAAGACCCGGACAACCGGTTTGAAAACGCGACCGAATTCATTGAGTATCTGACAGCCGCCGCGGTGGGCAAGCTCCCCGCCAATGGACGTCAGTGCACCACAGCGGTTGAAGTACCCTCCATCATCCCCGACACTGTCAGAGTGCTCGAAGAAAATCGCCGGCTCGATAATGACGTGGACGACGAACCCTCAGGTGAAAAGTCCCTTGATCTGGACTTGCGCCATATGGACCAGCCGCAACGTTTAGGCGGCTATTCGTCATCGCTGGGTATGCCTCCGCCGCTTGATTCGTCGGCCTCCCGGACAGCGTGGTCTTTGCAGACATCACCCCAGACCATGCCAAGATGGCAGCCTCAGGCGCCGGGCGCGTACACGGGACCTGCCCGCAGGCGGCGGTCGGAGTTTTCGTTCTCTCATGTGAAAATATTGCTGGGACTTGGTATTGTGGGCACTGCTGCCTACCTGATATGGAACAGCACCATGTTCACCCAAACCGTCAGTAAAGACCCGGGATATGCCATCCATGGGTCCGTCCACGATAAAGCCCCGGTTCTCTCAGATAACGAGCCGTTGCCCACCACTGTCACCATCTGGTTCGATATGTCTCCTTCTGATGCGGAAATCCGATGGAACGGCCAGCTGATGCCGGAGCGTCCCCTGCGCATACCTGTCAGTAATCTCCCCGCCAAGGTGGAGCTGACCAAAAGTGGGTACAAACGCAAAATCATGGTGGTCACGCCAAACCAGGAAAAGACCGTCCACGCCACCCTGCAACCTGAAAAATAGCAGCGCAGGCAGCGCCGCGAGCGCATCAGGAACGTCGAACTGTGGGAAATGACACCATAAACGTGGCGCCCCTGTTCGGGTAGCTGTCCACAAAGATATTGCCGCCCATTTTTTTCACAATGCCGAAGGTGTTGGACAGTCCCAATCCGGTACCGCCAGCCTTTTTTCGGGTGGTGAAAAACGGCTCAAAAACGCGCTCGATTGTTTCGGGGTCAATTCCTGTGCCCGTATCCCTGACGGTCAGGTGCACCGCAACTGGAGACATACCCGTGTTGTCAATGGATTCATCTCCCGCCGGTCGCGAAGTAATGTTTTCGGTGGACACATACACCGTTCCGCCATCCGGCATGGCATCTTTGGCATTGATAAACAGATTGAGAAGCATGTTCTCCAAATCAGAGGTACTGCCCATCACCATCGAGTGTGCCGCATTCAGTTGAATATCGAACGAGATGTCTTCCCTGAAGGATGCCCGGGCAAGGGACACGCTGTGGCCAACCGCCTGATGCAAATCGACTTCAGCCTTCGGCGGCTCCCCTGGCTGGGTGAACCGCAGCAGCTCCTCCCCCATTCTGACCGCATTCTCCACCGTTCGCCGAATACCTTCAATCAGGGGCTGCACAGCCTCATTTCCTTCGACCTTTCGCTGAAGCAGACTGGTGTACCCCACAATTCCACCCATGAGGTTATTCACATTGTGTACGATTTCCCCTGCCAGCTCGCCCAGCGCCAGCATTTTCATCTCCTGGTTGCGATGCACCTTTTTCTCCAGCGCCGCCTGAGCCGCCCGCGCCTGCTCAGCCGCCCGCATTCCGGTGATGTTCCGAATGGTCAGCAGTTTACCCGCCACAATCTTACCCTGGTAGAAATCGCACTGGGATAACAGCCCAATCTGTGGTTCTCCCTTGTCATCGCCAGGAAATTCGATTTCAAGATTTTCGTAATCGCCCGTGGCAGCGTAGGGCGCCGGGATGAGATCCGGTCCAATCCGCTCAACATTTTTTCCCGCCGGCACCCGCAGCAGTTTGCGGGCGGTATCGTTGATTTCCATCACACGACCATTGGGTTCAAGCAGTATAACACCGTCACTGGATTTGGAAAAAATGTCCATGGCCACTTCCTGGACACCCACCTTCAAAAAGCGATACCGGCTTGATGCCATAAACACCACAATCGCCTGGATAAGCACCAGGGTGGACCCCATCATGGGAACATCTGCAATGTGCAGCAATTGCCCCACCACAAAATTAATCAGCAGCACCAGAACCCAGGTGAGACCAATGCCTGAAATAAAAAATAGCAGCTGTTTGCGCTCCACCCCGGTCACCGACATTGCCCGCTTGCTGATCACATAGATGGCAACAAGCCCGGGAATGATGGCACAGCAGATGATTGCCGGAAAGTACAGCACGCCGGGTATGGCTGCCACTCCCCAGTGCCTCTGTGCCACCCCGGCCACCAGTCCTTCGGTAAACAATGCCGCCAGCATGAAAAAGATCGTCACCACACCAATTAAATACAGCACCCAGTTTACCCGACGATGCACCAGCAGGTACGCGAAGTAAAGGTACATGGGTGTCAGTGGCAACCAGCAGATACACGAAATGCGCAGCAGGTAAAACTGAACCGCCGGGTTGCTGTGGCTCCAGATAATGAAATCCGCCAGTCCCCAGCTGCCGCAAAATGCAATGAAGATAAGATAGACACGACGGGTCAGAGTCCGATTGTGAAGCGCGAATACGAACGTCCACAAAAAGACATTCGCCAAAGCCGATAGGAGCGGTAAGAGCGCGTAATAGTTCATTCCTGTTTACAATTCAACATTGCACGGCGACCTGAAATATTCGATATGTGATTTATTTTCAGCGTAAGTGCATCCGCGCAGAATACCGTTGTGCGACCATAAAATCAACCTGAGAGCGCACTGGATTCAATCCAACCGGTTTTCCATTGACAACGGGCTGGAATCATTCAATCTCCGCACCATGAGTACGCACATTTCAATCGCGCAGTTGCAGCAAAAAAAAATTGGCATTCTCGGCGTCGGCGTTGAAGGCCGTGCCACTATCGACTATCTCCTCCGCCACGGCATTGACAACATCGAAGCCCTGGATCGCAATCCCATTGCAAATCTGCCGCATGGCGTATCGGGAACGTTTGGTGATATGTATCTCGACCGTCTGGAACGGTTCGATGTCATTTTCCGCTCCCCCGGATTCCGCCCCGACATGCCTGCCCTGGCGCCCGCCAGACAATCTGGCTGTCACATTACGTCGGCCATTTCGTTTTTTCTTGAAAACTGTCCCGCCAAAACCATTGGCATTACTGGCACTGTTGGCAAAGGCACCGCATCCAGCCTCACTGCCGACGCGCTTGCCGCCTGTGGCTTTACAGTGCACCTCGGCGGCAACATTGGCAAAAGCCCACTGACATTTCTCGATGATGTAAAAGCCGACGATGTGGTCGTGCTCGAACTCTCCAGCTTTCAGACCATGGATGTCAGCGCATCTCCCGACATTGTGTGCGTCCTTAAAACCACCACCGAACATCTGGACTGGCACGTGGATACCAACGAGTATCGAAAAGCCAAAGCCCATTTGCTGTCGCATCAGAGCCCCCACCACGCCTGCGTGTTCAATGCAGACTCCGAAGGCGCCAGAGAAATTGCGGCGGTGGGTCCTGGAAAGCACTACGGCTTTTCGCTGACCGGCGAAGTGGATGAGGGACTGTTTCTAAATCACGGGATACTGACTTTGCGAATAAACAGCGTCGACACGCCCCTTTCGCTCAAAATCGACAATGTTGCCCTGGCGGGCAGATTCAATCTCGAGAATATCAGCGCGGCCATTCTGTTGGGGCATCTACTGGGCGCGGACCTGGACACACTCTGTCACGCGGCGGCCGCGTTCGAAGGATTGCCCCACCGACTGCAGCGCGTGGCCGAGTCCGATGGCGTCGCCTACTACAATGATTCCTACGCCACACGGCCAGATGCGGCTCAGGCGGCCATTTCCGCTTTTACAAAGCCGCTGGCGCTAATTATGGGTGGGTCCGAAAAAAACGCAGACTTCACAGAGCTGTTTGAATTCATCCACAGTCGTTCCAATATTGTCTCCATTACACTCATTGGCGCCACCGCTGAACGAATGCAAAATGAACTGACGGCAATGCGCATGCCGGATTTCCGCATCCAGCGGGCAGCGGATCTGGCGACTGCGATGACACTGGCCCGCCAGACGTTGACCAGCGGCGGTGTCCTGCTCATGGCCCCGGCCTGCGCATCTTTTGGGCTATTCAATAACTATAAGGAGCGGGGCGAACAGTTTACCACTCTCGCGCAACAAATGGCAGGGGACGCCTAACCGGCAAGCGCCAGCGCCAGCATCAGCAATCCAATGGCGGCAATCCACGAAGCGGCAACGCGGACCGCGATATGTTGCCAGGGCTGTCTCGCCAACCGTGCAAACCTCGCCACGACAAAGGACATCACACTCGCCCCAACCAGCGTTCCCAACAGACACCACCACAGCGCAGCCCCATCCAGGTCATTAAAAACAGTATCCAACCCAACGAGGATGCCGGCACTGATTGCCAGACCATAGGATATGTTCGTGGCGTATTTTTGGAGATGAGGGAGATTGGCTGCCACGTAAACGCCTGACAGAAAGATGATCATAAGAATAAGAAGCGCTGTCGTCTCATCCACGCGCAGTCCCAGCCCCGATGCGCACAACCCCACCAGCAGTCCACCTGCAAACGATCGGGTCAGCGACAGCGTGTATGCTGGTATTCTGGCCGCCACAAAGCCTGCGATGATAATGGCAAGCACATGGGCAGGTACAATCAGAGGGTGGAGTATACCGGCGTAGAACTCGCTGATATTTTTTACAGGAACATGTGCCGGGATAATCAAAGCGATCAAATGTTGAACGGCGGCTGGCATAACTGCTGTCTTTTATCGCACCGTCTACAAAACGCCAAACAGAAACAGTGTGCCGGTAACCGCAATTCCAGCGCCGAGACTGCGTATCATCCACTCCCCTCTTTTAACTCGTTTTAAAAGCCCCATACCAATGCCACTCAAATGAATCATTCCCGTGGCCAGTACAAATCCCACGCAATACCCCACGGGCGACTGCGCACCGGGCAATTCAGCACCATGGGCATATCCGTGAAACACCGCAAACAGCCCGACCATTGCCGCGGCCACCCACAAGGGCGGTCTGAATGCGGTCAGTACGCTGGCACCGAGAACCACACCGGACGCTGCAATGAGTATCTCAACGCCGGGAACAGGCACCTTGAAAATACCTAAAACCCCCCCAACCGCCATGACCATGGGAAACACCACTGGCAACAACCAAATGGCGGGCGCGCCCAGCCAAGCGCCCCACAGCCCCACAGCGACCATGGCCACGATGTGATCCAGTCCCAGCACCGGATGCGCGAGGCCACTCAGGAACCCATTCACGCTACCGCTTCCCGTATGCGCACAGGCGACATCGCAAAACAGAAATCCGATCCAAAAAAACCAAACCGCTGAAAATGGTGCTGCGTTTTTTGCCATGGAGACCTCCTCATTTCTGGAAAACCGCTTTCGTGCCACGTAGACCATTTTCGTGCTACGCATGTCAAGCCAGCCAATATTTTTTTCGTATGAAAATTGGTCGTAAATTTGACCAGTGTCGGTTTTTATCCTACATTGTGTTCAAAAGTATCCAACTCACTCCCAGACGGAGTATCAACCGAAACAGGAGCAGCAATGTTCAAAGATGAAGCCTTCAGAAGCTGGAAAGAATTTGAAATGTCCGAACGTCGACGTGTAGCCACTTTTCAATTGAGCGTTGATAATCTCGCACGGGATTTATATTTGGAAATGACGCCTGCAGAAGACGAAAAAGAAGATTGCGACGTTGCTGAACTGAATTTCGATTAACGAATGAGAAAACGGGGACTCCCCTCCCGGAGTTCCTTTGCCGCGCCCGGGTTGATACGCCTCATCGACCCGGGCTTTTTATTTTTAGTCACGACAGAAAACCGACCGGATTACACAAATCAACTGAAGTATTTTAAAAATTCGTCATTTAAAGGAATTGTGAACAGCGTACAAAACTGATAACGTCCCGTTCCAAAGACTAGGGAACAGTCTACGCTGCCCTCAAATACATTGATAAGTGATACATTGATGAGCACAGATAAAAAAACATGCCCAAAATGTAGTAAGGAACTGCCCGTCACCGCATCAAACTGCAAGTATTGCGGTGCCGCGCTCGGAGAATTTCATGCACCCTCCTTTTTCGACAGTCTGGGACAGGGTCTAATGGGCGGTGGGCCCCCCCGGTCCATGCCGCCAAGGCCATCCGGCATGCCATCGTCCAAATTACCGCCGCCACCTCCGACATTTACATCGACGCCGCCTCCGCCTCCCCCTCGAGGCAGCGCTTCGGTCGATGATGACGACTGGATACCGGATGCAGACGAAGCATCCGCACTCATCAATCTGGATCAACTGCCCCTTCAGTCTGAAGGTCGACCGTCCGAAAACGAAGTGACCAATCCGTCCATTTCCCGCCCCGACGCCACCGATGATGAGACGGTTGTGGCGTACACCTCGGATGATCAGACAGTTGTATCGTCCGCGTCGCAGGACAAATCCCGGGAAATGAGCAGCAGTGTGCCCAACAGCACCCCAGACAGCGCCGTTGCCAGAATATTTGGAGACAGCAGGACCGACCCGGCCGATATTTTTGAAGAGCCGTCTTCCCTTATTGAGCTGAACGAAGACGACGAAAATACAGAGACACCGTTTAAACAGCAGAATCCATCCACCGAAACAGATAAGGCGCTCGACGAGGATGCCCCCCTGTTTTCCGAGGAATCCAGTGCAGATTTATCCGCGCTCATGAAAATCGATTCTGAGGAATCTGCTGACATTGACATCGAGAATTCCGAGCCGGCCATTGTTCCCGACGCAGCCACAGTATCGGTACCACCGCGTCCTTCGGTACCAGCTGCCCGAGCCAGCATTTCACGGCCTCCTGCGCCGTCGACCATTCCCCGTCCATCGAACGCACCGTCGGCGCCCATTCCACCCAGTCCATCTGTTGCACCTGGCCCCTCTGCACTGCCCCGACCGTCGACCGTACCGGCACCACCTGAGTCAGAATCAGAAAAAACCAACGTCATGCCTCGTCCATACCTGCCTGAAGGAGACCCCATCACCGCAGAGACGTCGCCCACGGTACCCTCCATTCCACCTTCGCCGGCGATGACCAGCCGGAACCCCTTTGGCATGGACACCGCCACCATTCCCCCAGTCGCCGGGGACTTGAACGACGGTGTGGCCATTGGCAGTGTGGATGCGCTGCTCTACAGCACCCCACCAGACGCCTACGATACGGAAAACCTGGAAGGCGGGCATTCCACCAAAAAAATCGTCATTGTCAGCGTCGTCGCATTTGCCGTTACGCTGGCCATCGCCCTTGCTGTCGTATTCATGACCAATGATTCGGAAAAAATTACCATCGTGGATTCCGAATCTGTGGAACTGAAACAGGTGGTCACAGCGTCCCCTGACACAAACAAACGAGAAGACGCGGCTATTACGACTGTAACAAAAAAACCTGAGAAGCCGGTCGAGCCCGCCCCAAAAAAGATGACACCGGTTTCTCCGAATTGTCTTCCCATGGACAGGTATTTTAAAAAATTTCCATGGCGAAACCATTTTGAAAAGTTGCTGACGGCGCAACACCGCGCCAAAATATGCGAGCTGTTTGGCAGCTCTTCACAAAGCATCGCCACTGCCCTTTCGGATATGACAATGGTAGGTCCCACCGGGTACGACTGGATTACCGAGGGCGGCCGTATTGAAGTGTATCCCGGCGGTAAAATCGGTCCCCGCGAACCCTCCCTGGAGTTTCTGTTTTCAGCCGACAAACTGTTTCAAATCAAAGCCAGGTTTCGGGATTTGAAAATCGGTCGCCGGGCGGATGCGGATGCCCTCCAAAAGATCTTCAAAAAGGAAAACGAAACCCAGGACCATCTGGGACGCCTGTCCATCAGCTTTGACGAACAGGACATGACCGTGAAACTCGTTGAGGAACAGTGGTACGGACAGACATTGCGAACCCTTATTTTTTCCAGCGTGCAGCTAAACGAAAAACTGGCTGGTCACATTCAAAAAATGGAGAGCCTTGAAACCGTGTACAAGACTGCCGAAGCGGCATACTTTGGCTGGAAATTTGCCGACGCGATGAAGGCGTATGAGGAAGTTAACGCGATGGCGCCCGGTTTGGGTGTTGCCATTGTCAAACGCGGTCTTATTTCACTCCGTGCCGACGATTTTGGAAATGCACGCGCCCTTGCGGAAATGGCTCTCGAGACGAGTAAACAGGACGAAGTCAAAGCCGAGGCCAAAGGTATTCTGGCGGTGAATGCCCTGAGAAACGGCGACAAAGAGGGCGCACTCAAAATGCTGTACGATGCCAAAAAACTGGCCCCCGCCAGCACCCGTTTCTCTTTGGACATTGAACAGCTGGAAAGCGGCAATTACAGTATTCAGACCATCGCACAGACCGCAGCGCGCCTGGCCTGCATCGAAGAAGGCAAAAGCAAGGCGTCGGAAATTGGGGTGCTGGCCCGGGGATTCTTTCCCGACAAGGCCACATATCAGAATAATCTGAAAGCCGTTAAAAACGAAAAAGAATTCAAGGATACCCGCGATAATCTGATGGTCTGGGAATGTAAATAGCGCCGCCCCATTTGCTGACATTCCCTTCAATCTGTCACCCGGTTCGCGCTTTTCTGCACTCAACCCGCATCAGCCGTCTTTAGCAACCTGAGACAACGTCGTTATAGCTATTGGTTTATTGAAAGGGCCTTCTGAATAACATGGAATCTTTTATCGCCAGACAACCCATTTTCGACTCCCAAAAAAACGTTATCGCCTATGAACTGCTCTTTCGTGACGGCGGTCCCAACTCCATTTCCGCAGTTGAGCTGCCCGACGGAACTCAGGCGTCTTCCCACGTGATGATTAACGCCCTCACTCTGTTTGGTCTGGATAACATCACCCGTGGCAAGCGTGCATTTATCAACGTTACCCGCGAAATACTGACGGGTCAGGTATTGACTGCTTTCAAACCCGATGCCATCACAGTGGAAATACTGGAAGACGTTCCTGCGGAAGCAGACGTGATAGATGCCTGCCGCCAACTGAAAACGCAGGGGTATACCATTGCCATGGATGATGTGGTGCATGGGGAATCCCGGGACACGCTGGTCGAGCTGGCGGATATTATCAAAATCGATTTCATGCTGACCAACCAGGCCCAGCGGGCGGAGATGGTGAAATCCTTTGCCGCGATGGGGAAAACACTTCTTGCTGAAAAAGTGGAGACCCACGAGGTTTTTGCAGAGGCCTGCGCGATGGGATTCCACCTGTTCCAGGGGTATTTCTTCGCCAGACCCGAGGTACTGGTTCGCAAGGAGATGCGAGCCAACAAACTCAATTCACTCAGACTGATCACCCGATTGCAGGCGGTGGATCCGGACCTGAAAGAGCTTGAAGAAATAATTAAAAACGATGTGGCCATGTCTTACCGACTTTTGCGCTACATCAATTCGGCTTTCTTTTCTTTTCGAACCGAAATTTCCTCCATTCGCCAGGCCATGGTGCTTTTGGGCAACCGGGAATTCAAAAAATGGGCGACCCTCATCGCCATGAGTGGATTAACCGACGACAAACCCGAAGAGCTGCTTGTTACCGGCCTGATTCGCGCCAAATTCCTCGAACTGCTGTCACCGGGGATAGGCCTTGTAAACGAAAGGGAAAATCTGTTTCTGCTGGGTATTTTTTCCATCCTGGACGGTGCAACGGATCAACCCTTTGAAAAAATATTCGAAGAAATTCCGCTGCAGCGACACATTCGAGACGCGCTTCAGTCCCAATCCGGCCCGTACGCCCCCATCATTACCGCCATGCGCGCATTTGAAAACGGCAACTGGAACATATTTGGCGCCTTCGTGAATGATTACCAAAGCCTGTCCGGCCATGTCACCGAACTGTATCTGAATGCAGTCCAGTGGTCCAATCAGAGTATTGCCGCGATTCCCAAAAAAGTAGCCATGTAATCCGCACCCCGCTGTCGGCCATCGTCTTCATCAGGACCCGTCTTTTTTTGAGCTGAATTGTATCAGGCATCCACCATATCCATGAAACCCAATGGACGTCCCATTCATTCGGCCGACCCTATCATGTGTCAGGCAAATGTTGCCTTGCACCCATAACGGGGTATGGCCGACCAACAGGCTGAAAAAAAACGAATCGTAAAAATCGCGATGCGGCGCCCATTGCACTGCGTGCCTCACGAAACGGGCGCACTGCATCCGGAAAGGAAAGTGGCAATGACAAACCTGAAATGGCAGCACCGGAAAAAAAAACCGAGACATTTGTCTGGCTGGTTCGTGTGTGCGTTGACTGGCACTTTTGGTATTCTTTTTTGGGGATGCGCCGATGCACCGGAAGAATACACAACGGTGCACAACCCCGAATATGCGATTACCTATCTGCTGACGGATTTTGAGTCGGGAAATCACCGCAACGCCGAAGGCGTGGACAGAAACAGTCCGCCCTATGGCTACCATTATACCTTTGGCGATCCCAACGCTGGCGATGACTATATCGAACCGTTTCCCAAGGAATCGGAGCTGTGCCGCACTCAGACCCTTGAGGAATTCTACAGTACCCTCGATTCGGACGAGTTGCTGGACGCCATCCGCAAAGGCGATACAGATGCGGAGCTCAGGCCATATCCCCCAAAATGTTCTGTCATCACCGGCCTGCAGACGCACCCATCAAAACCATTTTCGCTGTTTGACAGTCGAGTGTCATTCCACATGCGTGGTGTCACTGCCGGGGAAGGCGTTGGATTCGGCACCTACTTTTCGGACTACATCTTTTATGAGAATACTGACCCGCAACATGACAGAATGACCCTGCGCCGCAATGAAAATGGCGATTTGCCCGCCCCGTTTTCGGAAGGCCGGCAAAATGCATTGGGACAATCCGTCTGTCGCGATGACGCGCTGTGGGCCGGCAAAATTGATCCGCGATTTTACAACAGCGATCGCAGACCGTTCATGAATCTGAACAAAGCAGATACAGCCGGACTGTATCCAGTCGAAGGTTCGGTTTACACCGCCGGCCACATCTGGGTGGACAGCGACGGAAAGGAACACTACGCGCTCAAACACCCGTACCCGGACAAAATGAAGGAGCCCCGATGCCTTCTGGATATGGGACAGAAGGGCTTTGTGATGTGGGCCATGGGCAACACCGCTATTGAGGTGGCGCTGAATGTGCCGGAGACCGCGCCCATGTCTGACGGAGGGCTGTGCGACGCGGATGCGGGCGAAAAGTGTTATGATTTCCACCGCATGCGGTTTGAACTCGATGGCGCCTGGCGCGAATACCACGCGTCGTTTGATGAGTTCGTGCAGGATGGCTGGGGCAAACCCGTTCCGTTGAATCCCAATCATATCATCAATATTCAAATCAAAGTGCCGCCGCCCACCTCCGGCGAAAAAAAGACGTTTGACATCTGGCTGGATCACATCGGCTTCTACGGCGGCGAAACCTGGGAATTCGTGGACCGTCTTGCGGATACGGAATGGATAGTGGTGGATACCGAAACCGCACTCGTTGAGTAACTGTTTTTCGGCATGATTCTCTCTGACCTATC
>JAFGWT010000378.1 GCA_016937015.1 Deltaproteobacteria bacterium
CGCACCATCGACTACGAGCCTGGCAACTCCATTATTCCGCCACCCTACCAGACCGAACCGCTCGAAGTGAAACATAACAACCCCGTTCCCGCAATTATTGGTGTCATCGCCATGCTGATTGGGATTGGCCTTGCCGTGTTCTGGTCACTGTCCAACCCGTCCACCGATGAAGCGCCCATAGCCATGGAGGCGGGAAGTATTGGCATGGTTCAGGGGCCCGTATCATCCATCAGGGTCACCGAAGACACACCTCTGCGAGCGGGGCAGCGACTGCATGTACTGTGGGACAACAACTGGTACATGGGCACTGCGATGCATGTGGATCCCACCAACGGCGAAGTCATCATCCGCTACGACGGCTGGGGAGAACAGTACGATGAACTGGTTCCGAGGAATAGACTGCGGCTGGTAAAGTAACAGGTTGGCTGGCAACACACAGTTGGTGCCACGGAATAGACTGCGGCGGTTAAAACAGGCACGTCTCAACCGACAAAAGCGGTGCGTATGAAGCACCGCCTGTTCGCGCTACCTTGCGATTAGAACAGCACCCTGCAGGGTCGACAGCGACTCCTGTCTTCGAACCAAAACCAGATTTCCACCCATGGCAAATGCCACACGTTTGATTTCCTTTTCAAGCAATTGCATCTTTTCGGCGCTGTCTCCAGGCTGCCATGCGTAGCAGGGCCATTGCAGCGGCACAGCCATCCACAGGCCGATAAATGCCCATCGAAATGGCATTTGCGCTTTGCAGAACACATCCCTCCCCTTACTGTGACGTTCGTGCATATTCACGTAAAAGAGAGCTGAACGCCAAAATGCGGTTTCCTTGCTGTCGCCATGAGAAGACATGGCATCGCCAAGTTGCAAATATTTGCCCTCAAACCCAGGAGCGATGACCAGTTCGCCTTTATCGTTCCATGACACGCCTTCCGGTGTCTGGTTGATCATCACAGTGACCGGCAGGTCCTCATCCCAATCAATTTCCTTTTGCCGAGACTCTATCTCGTATGCCGGTTCCGTCAGATTATTCGTGGCTCGGGTCATGCGCGCAGTGTAGCGGGGCGTCGCACAGCCAACAGCAGCAAAACAGGCACTCAGCATTATCAGCGCAACAGGGACATTCATCCGGTTCATATTCAACATCCTTTCAAAAACCAGTAAACTGTCATACGAAGCATTAATTTACCCTTTTCATTCTGGGAACACAACATCCGAAGCCAAATTTAATTATGCACCGATGCAATCGGCAAAAGCCATACCGGGTCATCAACCCAGGTCTATGCTGGATGGCCTCGCGACAAATAACCGATGAATTTTGTTGTACGCATCGATTTGATGTCAAACACCTGATGCAGCGCTGCTTGAACACCTGTTTGGGCGGCAGTAAACCAATGATGGCCAAACCCGGATGACACTGTGAAGGCTTCGCGCGCATGCCCCTGAACCAAAACAAAGCCAACCTCATGGTCACAGACGTCCCGGAAAGCCCTATGTTTCGGCAGGACGATGAGCGCAGATTCGATCATCTGATGCGCGGCCTGTTCCAGGGACATCGGTTCAAATCCGGTCACAGCCCAAACCGCCCATTATCCACCTGGCCCCAGGCATCTCCAATCCCTCAATCACTGCCAATTATCTCAAGACACACACTCCAACACGAATTACTGACATAACACGAATATCACATATACCACATATGCCACATATGCCACACATGATAACATTTTGCACCCAGGTGCAACATTCACTTACACTGAAACCATGATTGTATTGTCGTGGAGTATAAAAACAGGAATACAAAGCATACAACAACGACACACCGAATGTCCAGTGCCAATATGTATGCAACAATCGGATGGCGTCGTTGTTTTCCTTTGTGAGCAACATAAAAAAATCGCTCCTGCTGGGTACGATTGGTAACAAAACAAACGTAATCTTTATTGTGAATTCGAAGCGGCTTTATAAATAACCTCCCTGCTTCATCAATTCTGACGCGGCAGGACAAAAAATAAACTGACAGAATTTTGTCAGAAATTTCAACTGCTGTCCGTCAACATGGATGAGTTATCGACCGGCGGCACCAGTGAAAGGACACTGTAATGGGATTTATGGACAAAATAAGCGGACAGGAAGCGATCAATGAAGTTCGCGTTTTTCAAAATAACATGGAAGAAGTCTATACAGCGTTCGCCACACGGATGATTGAATTGATGGACAAACAGGAGAAACTGGCCACACGACAAACCGAATTGCAAAATATGAATTCCCGACTGTCTGAGTTGGAAACTGCCCATCATGAGGTAAGCCTAATCGTCAATGATCTATCGGCTGGTCAGGCAGAAATGGCAGCGAGTCGTCGAAAGCAGAATGCTCAAATAAATGAATTGCAATACATTGTGCAGCAACAAATACCTTACACATCGCCTACTAAACAGCAAAGCACCCAATGGCTAACAGCAGGTGTGGTCTTTTGCGCATTGACCTCAATCGCAGCATTTGTGATGTCCCTGATAATGTAGGCGGCTTCCCATGAATACTCTGACAAAATTTGTTTACCAAACCCAACAGGATCATGCTGGTAACATGAAAACTGCGGACACGCTTTTTTCCAGAAAACCAACAACCCAGGACTGGCTGGACAGTTGTGTGGTGGGTGGCGCGGTACTGACAGATGCCATCAATGGCGCCATCACCGATGCTGATATTGATCCCAGCGTTCTACACGCTTTTCACAGCCAGTATCCCAATGAAGTCTCGTTTGTTGATAAAATTCAGGAATTCAAAGACGACTCTGAAGCGCTGCAGGGATTGGTCAGCGGAGTCAAAGGTAAACTGTTCGAAACGCAATATGTAGACACCCTCAACAGTGGTGGTTTTCTTCCCGAGGGACATGTGGCTGCCATGGCTGACTCTCCTGTGCAGCCAGGATGGGATGTGGAAATCCGGGATGATCACGGTCAAATTGTGGAGCAGCTTCAGCTAAAAATGACCGACTCGTTATCGTATGTAAAAGAATCCATTGAGCGCTATCCCGATTTCGACATCGTATTACCCACTGACGTGTTTCAGGATTTGTCCACCAACGCCGACATCGCAGCCCACCTCGTGGACAGCGGTATCGATTCCGACCAGGTAATGAATCCGCTCATTGACAACATAGATGCCGTGTCCGATGTTGGGCCTGACCTGATTCCAGAGCTGGCGTTCGTTTTCATTGCCGCCGGCGCGGCATATTCCCTTTACAGGGGCAAAGATAAAAAACTGGTTTGGAAAGATACGTGCAGCAGAGCCAACAAAACAGCCATTGCCGGTGGTCTCGGCGGTCTGGCCGCCTTCGCTATCGATCCCATGGTGGGGTTGCCCGTGGCCATGATTGCAAGATTAGCCATGAGTCGCCACGAAGTGGGTAAAGACTTTCAGAATGAAAACACTGAAAGAGTCAACAGAATCAACAAAATCAACATTTTTGTACAGAACGCGAAACCACAGCCAAAACAGCCCAGGTACCTGCAGCCGTCGCAATTGGTGTTGTTGGCGGGGGATGGATAGTGTTGTTTTGGCTGACACTAAAACATTCGCTTTACTGATTAAAATTCACTGTATCGATTATCCCGTTTGCTATCGTGCCGGCCTAACGAAACTGGCCATTCATGTGGCAAAGGGCACAAAAATTAAGTGAATCCTTGCTCTGCCTGTCGCATACCTTGCTGAATCAACTCATGGGAGCTGATTTCCTGCGACCTTATTTTGTCTCTATCTTTTTGTTTGCGGAAAACAATTCCTTCTTTCCTGTTGGATATTTCCAAAAATAAACCTTTAGGTGTTTCGTTGCCGATGATACATTGGCCTGCGAAAGTTAATAGGAACAGTCACTGAATAGCGGTTAATTGGTTTGATTTAAAGCATCCGTTTTGCGCGCTATTTTCATCAAATCAATTTTATTTGTCAGAACCGGATGCGCCGTCGCGTCTGGCAGGGAATACAATCAAAAACACAGAAAGACTGTATGACAACTTCACCCGAAAATATAATCGACACATTTTCCCCCACCGCCATTGAAATTGATGCGCTGTCATTTACGAAACTGCGCGTGGAGATTTCTCCAAAAACAGACACCCAATTGCCACGTTTTTTGGGCTCCACATTGCGCGGCAGTCTCGGCTGGGGATTAAAACGCGTCACTTGCGCGCTAAAAAATGAAGCGTGCGCCACCTGTATTCTCAATAAAAGATGCGCATATGCATTGCTGTTTGAGACCCCCCCAAAGGATAGCGGCGGCGCTCTTGATGGTCAGCAGCGTATCCCACATCCCTTAATACTTGAACTGCCGAACGACAATCCAGGAGTATGGAAGGCTGGCACTCCGCTGGTTTTTCATCTCATTATAATCGGCAGTGCCATCGATCATTTTCTGCATCTTGTCGCCGCGCTCTACGAGCTGTGTGACGGGGGACTCGGCAAAGACCGTGTTCCGTTTGAACTGGGGCGCATCGATGAAGTGGTCAATGCCAATGGCACAGTCGTGCCTCTGTGGAGCGGACATGAGCGAAAACAGATAAATACGCCTGGGTCAAGGACATACTCATCTTTTGTCCCACAAACGAATCCAGCAAATGGGGTAACCATTCACTTCAAGTCGGTTACCCGGTTGATCTCCAACGGCGCCTTTGAAGTGCCCATCCGGCCGGTAACGTTGGTTAAAAATATTCTGTTGCGGTCTGATGCGCTGCAAAGTGTTTATTGCGCAACCCCCATTAATGTAAATGTTCCCGAAGCCATTGCATTGGCCGAACAAATCGAAGTGGCAAACGACGCGCAACACGCCAGTACAATTCGCAGATGGAGCAACCGCCAAAAGAAACATGTGACGCTGCATGGCGCTAAAGGAAAGTCTGAGTGGAAAGGTGAGGCCGTCCGCCACTTGTGGCCTCTGTTGCGGCTGGGGGAGATAATTCACGTGGGTAAGGCAACTATATTTGGACTTGGCAAGTATGAAATTGTTGAAAAGGCAGGAGATAAATAAAAATGGATGACACCACATTAAAAATTTCAATCGCTGCATTCATGCACGACGTTGGCAAATTCGCTCAAGCCTGCATGGACATGCCCAAACAGTATGCCCAGAATAATGCAGGCAACTACCAGCCGTTCAACAGGGAATACGGTAAACACACGCATATACATGCACTGTACACCGCATTTTTTATTGAGGAATTTGAACGTTGTTTGCCACCGTTGATGAGCAGTCCCAAATGGGGAGAAGGAGACGCCTTTGTCAATCTGGCAGCCGGACATCATAACCCTGATACACCACTGCAATGGATTGTGACCCAGGCTGACCGTCTTAGTTCTGGATTGGACAGAGATGAATTCACCGAAGGGCCCAATACCGCCTTTACCGATTATTTGAAAACCCGGATGGTTCCCATTCTTTCATCTCTGGGGCCAAAACAGCACCAGAAATTCAATACCATTGGAGCGTACAGTGACAGAATTCCGCTTCAAAAACTTCATACCGAATCCATTTTCCCTGTTGCCGCCTCCAAATGCAGCTCCAAGGATCCAAAACAGGAATATGCAGACCTGTTTGCCAGGTTCTCGCGCGATCTTGAATCTCTCAAACCAGTGTCTGCGCCAGAAAAATGGCTGATAGCGTTTGACTCATTGTGTCAATCATACTGGCATGCCATTCCTGCTGCCCGAGTCGGCCGGATTATTCCGGATATTTCATTGTACGACCACGCCAAAACCACAAGCGCGCTCGCTGCAGCGCTCTATCTGTATCATCGCGATACCGGGACACTTGAAAAATCTGCAATAACTGACAATAACATCGAAAAGTTTCAGATTATTTCTGGCGATTTTTACGGTATTCAATCATTTATTTTCGCTGCTTCTGGAGAACGCCAAAAGTACCGGGCCAAAATATTACGGGGGCGCTCATTTGCGGTCTCCCTCATGGCCGATCTGGCGGCAGACCTCCTCTGTCGTGAACTTGGCATTCCAGCAACCAGTATACTAATGAACGCCGCAGGGAAATTTCATATCCTCGCGCCCAATACGACCGACGCACTGCAAAAAACAGTAGCGGTCAAACGAATTATTAATGACTGGCTGGTCAAATACACCATGGGGGAATGCAGCATTGGCATTACCACCACCATGGCAAAAGCAAGCGATTTTACCAGCGTCAATTTTATAAATTTGTGGGATCGCATCGTTGAAAATCAGCAGCTTGCCAAAACACAAAAGATTGATTTTCAGCGCTACGGTGGCACGGTGCAAGGTTATCTGGACAAATTCAAGAATGATCTATCAACGCCATTGTGTCCTCTTTGTGGCAAACGCCCGGCGGTGGCCAACCCTGGCAGTGCGATAAGAGAAGGAGACTGCACCTGCAGACTCTGCCGCGACCATGTCTGGCTGGGAGAAAAACTGGTCAAATACGCCATTATTTCCATATCAACACCCAAAGATGACTATCGTGACAAAAAGGGCCTGCAACTCCCCATTTTTGACCAGTATCAAATCCATTTTGTCGATGAAGACGAAGCTGAGGAGGCCATCCAAAACGCAAATACCCACATCTGCTATCTGGATGCCAATACAGATGGTCAACTGCCATTCGCGCTGGGAGCGGTGCGGCTCATGAACGGCCATGTCCCCACATACAGTGAAGATGATATGAACGATATTCGCACAGTCACATCAAAACGAACCGACGAAAAGTCTCTTCAAATGATCGATGATATGGATGTGGGGGCTATTAAGTCTTTGGGGCATATCGGGATGTTGGCGAGAAAAGTACATCCAGACCACCAGGTAACTGGCATTGAAGCCATAGGTGCCCTCAAGGCGGACATCGACAATCTGGGGCTGCTGTTCGGCTGCGGGCTGGCGGAGTCGTCCTACACCATTTCGCGTACAGCGTCCATATCCCGCCAAATCGCCAATTTTTTCACGCTTTATATTTCCAATCTGCTGAGCAGCAATCCGCGATATAAAAATGTTTATACCATCTTCTCTGGCGGTGATGACCTGTTCCTTTTGGGGCCATGGAACGTGATGCCTCAATTGGCGCTTGATATTTCACAAGCCTTTGGTCGATTCGTTGGTGGAAATCCGGAAATCACATTGTCTGCAGGCATATCGGTGCACAAGCCAGGTACCCCAATCAGTCAAATCAGCGCTGAAGCCAAACACGCGCTGGAGCTTTCAAAACAAGGTGCCAAAAACCAGGTCACCATGTTTGGCGAAACAGTTAACTGGCAAACATTTTCGCAGTTGCTGCCGTTGATTGACACCCTCAATGAGTGGCTGCAAAGTGGCCTCGTTTCCCGAGGTGTTCTGCATAAATTTAAGGAATTTATAGAAGACGAAAAGGCCATATCGCCAATTCTTCAAGGGAATAAAGTGGCCACAATGGCCGACCTAAATCATCTCAAATGGCGCGCCATGTTTCGCTATGTGGTGGAGCGCCATTGTCAGAAGAAAGATAGTAAACAAAAAGAGGAATTGGGACAATTTGTCACATGGCTCGGCCAGTTTGGGGGTGCCATGAAGATTCCGGTTTGGACTGTGTTGTACGATATTAGATGAACAATCTTTTAAGGAGTTAATAATGGAAACGCCAAAATTATGGAAAGACAAAGAAAAAGGACAGCTTGACCCGGTACTTTTTTCGCAGGTAGCCGATCAGTGGGCAAGCAAGATAGACAAAGACGGTCGTGACGACAGGGGATACGAAAAAAGAAACGCCAGTAGTCAATTACGACGCTTCTTTGATGAGGTTGTGCGGTTGAATAGTCTGGCACAGCAGTCTGACTCGGCCTGGGACACTGTATTTCCTCAAGTGCACATGTTGGTCGCAAAGGCAGCATATGCCCAGGGGCGCACCCTGATTTCCGACTCTTTTGTCAAGCTGCTGAAAGACTCAATATTTCAGGTGGAAACAAAATCCGACCTGAAAGTAATGGTTAATTTTTTTGAATCCTTCATGGGTTTTTACAAGACATATCGAAAGAAATAAGGAGGCCATATGAAACTCGTAAATATAAAAGAAATTAAAGGTTCCATTCGTTTAAAAACCGGTTTGCACATTGGCGCAGGTGACACTGAAATGCATATTGGTGGCACGGATAATCCTGTGGTTAAAAACCCGCACACACTGGAACCTTACATTCCCGGTTCATCGCTCAAGGGAAAAATCAGATCTCTGCTGGAATTAAAAAGCGGTTTAATGGCCAAAACAGATGGTGCCCCACTGTCGCCTGATAGACTCAAGGGCATATCAGGTACCGAAGCCCAGGAAGGTGAAAACATACTGTACCTGTTTGGAACCAGCGGTTCACAAAAATCCGATGACAAATTTGGTTTTGCACGCGCCTCCTTTTCCGACTGTAACTTAAATATGAATAGCCGGGAAACCTGCTTGGCCAATCAGTTGCCGTTAACAGAAATCAAATCGGAAAACAGTATAAATCGAATCAAGGGAACAGCGGAGAATCCGCGATTTACAGAGCGCGTCGTTTCCGGTCTGCAATTTGATTTTTCCATCTCTCTCAAAGTTGTGGAAGGCGATCCTGATTTACAGACAACCCTGCTGCAGGGAATGAAACTGCTGGAACTCGATGCGCTGGGCGGCAGTGGCAGTCGCGGCTACGGCAAAGTTGAATTCGAATTCGATGACTCTGATATTCAGCAGAAATTTTCTCAAACAGCCGTTTTTAATTAGGACACTGCAATGCCTTTTTATCAATTTATACTCACCCCCATGTCGTCATTTATGACGCCAATTAAAGGGGATACTCTGTTTGGGCATATCTGCTGGCAGCTGGCCAACGATCCTGAACTGGCAGCAACTTCGTTGGACATTCTATTGGCTGACTATGCAAAAAAACCATTTCTTGTGGTCTCCTCTGGATTCTCCATGACAGCAGCCAATCAGCATGCAACATTTTTAGCACCCAGGCCAAACCTGCCGGCGTCTTCGATGATCAATGGTGCCGGCATGACCAGACTTGAAAAGCAGCAGAAGGCCAAATTCTTGAAAAGAATGCGTTGGATACAAGTTGATACTGAAAAATGGTTGTCCCACGGCAAGTCCGTGCTCGATTTGCAACCCGATAGGCCCTCATCAACAAATTTATTTAACACTGACATGCTGATGCAAACTGAATTGCGCCAACATAATACCATCAACCGTCTGACACAGACTACCGGTAAAGGTCAGTTCGCACCCTATCAGGTGGCTGGCACCCGCTTTGCTAAAAATGTACGGCTTTGTGTGTTTGCCTATCTCAACACCGAAATGCTGTCACCAGAAGCACTGAATATAGCCGTTGCACGGATTGGGGCGTTTGGTTACGGGAAGGACGCCAGCATTGGCATGGGCCGCTTCGAAGTGGAAACATTTAAAGAAATCCAGTGGCCATTGCTCAATGAAAAGGCCACCGGACTGTACACGCTATCCCCTGCAAATCTTTGTGATTGGGATACTTCTCAAACTTTTTCCACACCGTTTATCCGTTACGGAAAACATGGTGATCGCATGGCCACCCATGGCAACCCATTCAAAAACCCGGTGATAATGGCCGATGAAGGAGCAGTACTGGCCAGATGCCCGTTACTGGAAAATTCGACAGTTCCAGGTGTTGTGGGCGCGCCGGCCAATCATATTTCCATAAGCATGCCATCGGCCATTTGTCAGGGGTATGCCCTGGGAATTCCTTGGTATGCCCCCCTTCCCAACACGGCAACCGCCACAGGAGACAGGTGATGACTGAAGTTTTTAAAACGATTCCAATCAAGCTGACACTGGCCTCTCCTCTGCACATCGGGTGTGATCAGGACTATGAGCCATCGTCCTTCGCTATTGACAAATCATCGAAATCGCTGGTGGCAATTAATGCAGACCAGTTTTTTAAAGCCATTGGCGACGACGAAACAAAAAAATTTTCCGCCATCTGTCAAAAAGGAACTGCGGCATCGCTGTTGGAAATTTATCGCTTTATGGCCACCAACAGCCATCACGCTTCGGGACGAAAAATAGCGGTATCAGAAAGTTTCATTCACCACTTTGATCAAGTGCTCAAGCTTCATGGCAATAGAATAGAATCTCAGCTGAACCAGTTTAGAATCGCCAGAACTTCGTTTGACCCCTACAGTGGCTGGCCGATTATTCCCGGTTCCAGTGTCAAGGGTGCATTGCGCACCGCAGTGTTGAATCGTCTTAATCAGCGGAAATCTACCCCTCGAAACGAACCGCGGGACGGCAATAGACGACTTCAGGAACACTTACTGAATTATAACAGTCGAAACATGGATACCGATCCCTTTCGCCTGATAAAAGTTTCCGACTTAACCGCTTTAAAACCACCAACGTTAAAAATTGTCTATGCAGTCAATATTAAAAAAGGACGCATCGACAAACCTACACGCGCTTTGTATCAAATGGTGGAGGCCGTTGACGCCGGCTGTGAGTTTAGTGGCACCATCAGCGTTTTTAAACCGCCACAAGGCTTTCGCAGTACAGTTGTTGACTGGGACAAAATTGTGGACGCCCTTGAATATTTCTATGGCCACGAAAGAAAAAGAGAACAAAAGGAATGTGATGACGTGGGTATCGCGCCGTTGCCCTCTACCCCTGACAACACTGCAGGTATAATCCGAGTGGGATTTCACAGCGGCGCGGAGTGTGTCACCATCGACGGTCATCGGGAGATTGGCATTCGACAGAAAAAAGGCACAACTATCAAGGACCATACCACCACGTTCTGGTTTGCATCGCCTTCTCCGGAACCACACAATCCAAAGCCATTTGGATGGATGTATTTGCAAAAAATCAGTGATGCGGAGTGGAAACTGGCATCTACCCAGAACCGTCAAAACTGGCTGGAGGTATCTGCAGAGTTGGTAAAGAAAGCCAATGACTTTAAAAAAGCAGAACTGGAAGCAGCTCAAAAACTGGCCGAAGAAAAAGCCCGCGCACAAGAAGAGGCAAAACGTGAAGAGGAGGCCGCGCAACAAGCTGCAAACGCCTTTGCCCAGTGGGAAAATATGGATGCCAAAGCCAAAGCCATTGCAAGTATTCAGGGCAATGCATTGTACGACACTGCAGTAACCGCAGATCCAGGTGTAAAACTCGATAGAGAAAATCCCGGTAAGGTTTACGAATTGTTGGCACAATTTGAAGGCACAGAAAAAGTGGATGTGGCAAGGGCAATGAAAGACCTTTGGATTGAACAAAAAAAATGGAAGAAGAAAGAGGTCAGCAAGGGACAGGCTTTAAAGGTAGCGGAAATCAAGAAAATTCTGGGTGAAAGTGAGTAGTTTCAATGGCACGAATTTTATTTTGCTTTCTTGGCACCAACGCGTACGTTCACTGCAGCTACAAATTTAATGATGTTATCAGTGCACCGGTGAGATACGTGCAGGAAGCGCTTGCACTACATCTATGCAAAGAATGGACATCCGATGATCGAATTGTTGTACTTGGGACAGAGGATGTCGGCAGCCGAAAGGGAAGCGTTTCCCGCAACTGGGACACCGCTTCATTTTGTAAACAGGACGAGGAAACGGCCGTTCAAGTGGAGCATGCTCCTCAAGGGTTAAAAGACCGACTCAATGCGTTGTCACTTCGATGTAAAATTGAAATGCTGCCTATACCGGATGCGACAGAATCCGGCGACCTGTGGGAGGTTATTCGAACAATCTCCAGTCACGTTGGCAGGGCAGATACTGTCTACTTCGACATTACACACTCATTTCGTTTTTTACCTATGGTGGTGCCATCCATCATCAGCTTTTTAAAACGTACAAAAGAGATGATACCTGGGGGCATTTATTACGGCGCATTCGAAACTCTTGGAGATATGAACACGATTGTCCAAAAACCACTCGAACAACGTATTGCCCCGGTTCGGGATTTAATGGAATTATACGAAATGACAGAGTGGGGTGAAGCTGTCCAAGCCATCCTGGATAATGGTGATGAACGTTTACTCCAAAAAATAATACGCGAAAAGCAGCAACCTGACGGCAATTCACGCGCTATAAGAAAAATTTCAGGTTATCTGAAGGCTATCGAAAAAGGAGTTGGCAATGTCGGTACTGCTCTGCGACTGACAGATGTAAAGGAACTGAAAAAAATTCCCGGAATCAATATCCCGGCTCTCCCATCCATGGACGAAATGCCACAGCTCTATCCGCTTACTGAATTACTTGAAAAAATTCATTCGCTGCTTCAGCGCTGGCATAGCGATGATATAGCAAATGGATTTGAAGCTGCCACCTGGTGTATCGAACATCAACGAATGGCGCAGGCGCTAACCTTCACCCATGAAGCCGCAAAAGGGTATTTTTGCAAACGTTTTGGATGGAATCCCAACACTGTTGATCATCGGGAAGCCGTCTCGTATCTTTTGCGCATATACTCTAAAGAGCTGGATAGGGATAAAAACCCAACTGCCATATCCGGTTTCTCGTCTCGCAACCCCGAAACAGAAAAATGGTTTAAGGAGTCCGCCCACAACGCACTGCAGACGCTTGAGGGCGAATCAATTGATTTCTGTAAAAGTTTTGCTGTTCTTGGCGGCTGGCGAAATACTGTTAATCATTCAAAATCAGGTGACCGGAGCAGGATGATGAGGGAGTTTCCAGAGCTTTTAGGTATATACAAAGACAAATACCACAAGGAATTTCAAATCGAAAGCTGCAGAGTATGATATGACCTTCATTAATCTGTCAAATCATCTAATCGCCTCATGGTCTGCTGAACAGCTTGAAACTGCAGCAGCGTTAGGCTTTGGTGACCCTGTCGAATTTCAGGGGGGAATGCCCAATGTGCCGCCGGAAATGGATGAACATGAGGTGGCGTCACTTGCAAAAAGGGTTTCTGCCGACGCTATCGCGCAGGGTGCGACCGCGGCGTTTGTGGCGTCGGATTTTACATTTGCGTTTTTGCTGGTAAAAGATCTGACAGCAAGGGGAATTCGCTGTTTTTCCACCACCACGTTGCGGCGGGTTGAAGAGCTGGTATTGGCCGATGGAACGGTGTACAAAAAATCAGTTTTCGAATTTGTCAGATGGCGGGAGTATTTGTAGGGTAACATATTAGAACGGCGCGTTTTGAAATCGTAAATGCTGTTTAGTTCTGCCCCGATTGCTTTTTTTATCTGTTGTTGTGACCCATATAAAAGCACATGACAGTCGGGATTATAAATTGCACAGCGATCATATAGCAGCCGGACCCGTGAGAATAATTTCATACAATCTTTATCGCTTCGGTGCGAACCGGCATTATGCCGGTGCCTATCACATCGACAATTTCGCGACATATGTGACACAGCCGGTAAATGCGAATGCTGTCGAGTTCGTGATCAATCACTGCCTCGCAGCCGTTTTTTATCATGGCCAGCCGAACGGTATCCAAATCGCACTCGAACACGCTCTCCTGCACACGCCTGCCAAATCCCTTAAGCAGTTTGTCCAGTCTCCGGCGGCGGCGGTTGTCCGAAATATCGTAGCACACCACGTACAGTTTTTTATCTGGGTGAAAGAAACGACTCATATCCCATTCCGGATTCCATGTGTTTGGCCATCAGGTACACCTGCGCCAAAATAATCTGATCCATGCGCATCTGAACGCCCCTGGGCGGATAGTAGGCAATCGTCTGCATTCGCCGCTGATATTCAACCACCCATTTTTTGATGCCGCTTTTTAAAAACAGGGTTGGTGGCGGACCATCTTTGGGCGTGGCATCTCTGGAAACCGGGTTACCATTTTCAGCGTACGCGTTTTCCAAAAGGGTTTTCTCGGCCTGGGCGTCTTTTTCCAGACGCGACTGAAAATCCCTGAGTGAAATAATGCCAGAATTAATCACTCGCAATACGGTGGCGTCCACAATGACCGGACGAAACTCTTCAACAATATCCAGAACAAGTGAGGGGCGGCCATACTTCACGGCGTGAAGCGCGCCCAAAAACGGGTCCATGCCGCTGGTTTCCACCATGGCGTGTATGGCATTGCAAAGTTGTGTGTAGCCAAAACTCAGCAAAATATTCACAGGGTCCGGCGGTGGACGTCTCATCCGTCTGGTAAAGGTTATATCCTCAGCGGACAGTAAATTTTTCCAGCACGAAAAATACGATGCGCCGGCACTGCCCTCTACACCTCTTAACTCATCCAGGTTCATGGCCGCGGATACCCGACGCTGACTGTGGCGTAAAAAGACCAGCGATTGCATTATGGATTCATGAGGACGCCGCTTCTGGTATCGGGCCAACAGCCGACGCTGGTTTTCTATTTTTCCGGCCACTACCCGTTTTGCGATATCAAGCCGATTGTCTTCGCTTTCAAGGCGGCGAAACTGACTTTGTCTAAGCAAAATATTTCGAGAAAGACCGCCGGACATGCGCCCGATAAACTGACCTGTTCGACTGGTAAATACAATATCCACGCCATTTTTCGTCAACGCCTTTACCGCCTGGGGGGTAATGGCCACATTGCCCATCACCACGCATTGTGCCAGCTCATCAATCCGCGCATCTTCCATTTTGACACCATCTACAAACACCGTCACTTTGTCTCCCCGCCGGGAGATTCTCGCACCCTGCTCAATAACAAACAGCGACTGCATTTACGCCTCAGGTACAGTTCCGTCAGTGGTTGGCAACATGAATTGCATGTCACCAAATCCGTCATGGGATGCTGGGCGTTCTTTTTGAGCGGCTTTGGATTGCAGTTGCTTTTCGTACAGTTTTAACCGCTGCATTTCCGACTCAAGGCGCAGAATATTTTCCCGCAAGGCATTCGGATTTTCAAGGTGCTCCCCATCCCGCATCGCTCTAAGTGCAGCCAGATGCAGCAGGGGATGCGGATACGCCCCGAGTGTACTGTCAAAGGTACACATGCAATTGAGCTCCCCTGGCGCAAGTGCAAGATGCTGTCTAATTTTTTTGCAGCTCGCCGGATTGCCACGCAATCGGCTTTTTAGCGGAATCTGCTCTCCAGTGTGGTTACAAAGCAGCAGATTCACCGCCTCCGGTCCGCAACTTAAGTGCCCAATGGTATAAGTGAGCGCCGTTTTTTCACCGTGCGTCAGCGATGCGCCGGAGAGGCTCTTGTTTGCAAGAAAGGCAATTACCGGACATCGGGCCATAAGCCAGGCGAGTTCTTCGTCGTTGTCCAATGTATAGTCATCATATGTGGAAATCTGGCTGCGGCAATGTACTGGCTCAGGTTCGTGCGGAGATGTTTCAGTTTCATCGGGCGAATCGCCTGAATATCCATTGATTGACCCAGACCCGTCTTTATCAGATATACGCAGGTCCACATACAGATCCTCCAAAAGTTCGATGGAATGACGACGGGCTTCTCTAATGCAACGTGCGCCGTCCGCCAGTGGGTCACCATTTTCATCAACCATTTTACTTCTTAGGCCACTGAAAAGATGAATTCCCAACGGCAGCTTAATTAAATTTCCAAGCCCCTCTTTTTTAACATAGGATTGCGCGGGAAACAGGTCCACGTGAACCGTTGCCGGTGCAGGGCCTGAACCTTGGACAATCGACATGGCCAGTCTGCGGGCCTTGTGAGCAGGCCACGGTTCATCAAACAAAAACCACAGATGGTAGCCTTTGTATCCACTGAATTCCATCAGCGGCGCCAATCCCCGTTTTTGAGACTCGTGATTCAACTGGACTGCAAATGCCCTGGCTTTCAGCAGTGCTTCGGTGCTGTTATCCATCTGCAATGCGTCCTGTGAAACATCCACATCCAGCGCCATAAACATCGTCTGATTGTCTTTGCGAACCACATACACGCCAGCGGTAATTTCGCCAAGCAGATGCTGTCTCACTAATGCCCCGGTCAGCGGCGCGTGTACCGGAGCGTATCCGCATCGTCCATCCGGGGCGCGCCACTGACGCGCATGGACCCCCTCTCTTCCCGAAAACAGGTCCGCAAATATCACCGCGTCTGTATCGGTAAAATCTGGCGTTGCATCCACAACAGAATCAGCCTCATCGTGATCATGGCTGTCGTTTAAAGGCAGCAGAGCTTCTTTCTGTTGATCGTCTATTTTCAGACTTTCAATATACAACTTCGCCTCCTGTGCTTTGTCGCTCTCCATCAAAATCGCGACCACATCTTTTGCGCCTGCAATGGGATCAATTTGAGCCACTGCCTTAAACAGGCGCAGCGCTTCATCAGTCATCCCCATATCCTTTCGCAACAACGCAAGCGACCTCAGCGCGATTTTATTCGACCCATTGGCCGTCAGAATTCGGTTGTACAGAGAAACGGCGTCGGCTAACCGGCCTTCCTCTTCGGCTTTTTGAGCGGCGCTCAGCAACTGGTCACTGGATGTTATTTCATTAACGTTTTTCTCTGTTGGGTTAGCGGGCATGTCAAACTCCTGACTTCAAATGTTCTGCTGCCATGACGTGCCGATGGCGAAGATTCTGACATTTTTTGTCAGAATTTTTTTACAGCGCCGTCTTGGCAGGCTGGAGGTACACGATGACAGTCGCAACCCAATATCAGTTTTATCAAATGGAGCAGGATGCCAAAGCCATGGAATCGACAGATGTCGATGCTGCCAAACAGGCGTATGGGAAACTCGCTTTGCTCTGGAAAGAGTCGTCAAACACGCCCCTTGCGCAGGCGACATTCCTAAGACTCGCCCGCAAAGCGGGACAGGATAAACAAGCGCTGCTTACGTCTGCCAATGCCTATCCAAAGGCGTACTTTCAATTAGATGCGTTTCGACACAGTGTGGCATGGATTCATTACGATGTGGTGCAGGCTGGGCTCAAAATGGAAAACATTGAACTGTCCCTGAGCGCTTTGGCGGAGATGTTGCTTTTGGTTGAAGGCAAAGAGAATGACGCATATTTGGTCAACGCCCTCGGCGCCTGCCTGTCCAAAGGGGTCAAACTGCTCAAAAAGGCCAGCGTCAAATCCGGCTTTGGGGCGTCCACCGAAGTGTCGGCGCTGCGCAGCTCGTTGGGGTCTCAATTTGACAAAATCGCAGCGTTAATCGACTGGCGTACCGGCAGACAGCAGCTATCAAATGGTGAAGTTTTCTGCTTTGCTGTCCGTACGCTGGGCATACTGTTTAAAGACGCGGTCTTGCTCGATAAGTATATGGGCATGGCTGCAAAGCACATTCCACATAACGAGTGGTTTGCCGAGGCGTATATTTTCGCAGCGCAAATTGATGGTCGTATCGAAGAGGCAATGGCGCGTGGCCAGCGCATGGCAATGCGGCTGCCGCAATCAGAGGCTGTTGCAATTCGGCGAAGTGAAATTGCGGTGGCCTCAGAACAGTTGGCAACTGCGCACAAGCTGCTTTGGGATGTGGCAGCCACTTCCAGGTCACCATGGATTTGGTCAAAACTGGCATGCGTACAGGAAAAAATGGGCAAACTGGCGGCGGCCGCAGATGCACTGGGATGTGGCCTTGGGTTTCAAATAAAAGCAGCTCCAGGCAAAGTGTGGCGTCTGCACCACGACCGGTCGCGACTGCTCATGGCGCTTGGCAATGTGGACGAGGCGGCTGTGGAAGCATGGCTTGGCAAAGATGCCCGAGCCCAAATGGGTTGGGCGTTAAATGCCGCTCAGATTGAGTTTGTCAACGCTTACTCAGATGTGTTCTCGAATGTGTTTGGCAAACTTGATTCGATGGACAGGTCAAAGGTGCGGTCCGATCAAATCACAATATATCGTCGCCTGCTAAGCAAACAACACGATGCGCAATATGCAACGGCTGTGGTTGTATTTTACAGTTCGCAAAAACAGTTTGGGCTCGTAAAGCTCGAAAGCGGAGAGTCCGCGTTTTTACCTGGCACACTTCAAGGAGTGTCATCGCTAAATGAGGGGAACCGGGTTCAGGTGATTTGCATTCCCTCTTTCGATGCGAAAAAAAATAAGATGGGGTTACGGGTGGTCCGGCTGCGCATGGCGTAATAGGAATGTTATCTTTATTCGCTATTGCCGTTGCTTGAAAAAACACGGTCAGGTTGTTTGTATGAAGCTCGACAACGGTCGGTTTGTCGTGATACGTTTCAGATGAGTTTGGACGCTGCGGTCCCCGGGTTTGGATCCGCAAATTGATTTTGCGAAACTTCGGGTGACTCAACATGACGTTCTTTTCGAATGTTCTTTGAAAATCAAATAGTTACGGTATTTAAAACGCAGTAAATGGTGTAAATTGCGGATCCATTTTTATCCTGTTGATTTTGTTGGTCTTTTTCAAATTCGATTTTTCGGTTTGGGAGGTAGTTCAAAACAGGAGGGGGGTGGATCCAAAGTGCTTTGGAAAAGTGATTGATTTTGAATGGTTATAAGGGTAGGAGTTGAAAACAGATGCCCCGCTTAAAGGGGATTGAGACCGCGATAAAATCGCGCATAAGTTTTTCGTTTCTTTTCCACGTTGAAAACAGATGCCCCGCTTAAAGGGGATTGAGACCAATCGAGATAGGGCCAAGTTTTCCTTCTGAATCGCTCAGCGTTGAAAACAGATGCCCCGCTTAAAGGGGATTGAGACCTCGAGAGCTGCCTCACGAGCCCGTTCGGCTTCCTGTTGAAAACAGATGCCCCGCTTAAAGGGGATTGAGACATCGAGAGAGTGTGTGGTGTAAGGTTTATAAATTTCATTGTTGAAAACAGATGCCCCGCTTAAAGGGGATTGAGACAATGCAGCGGGCGGAGTCGAACCGCCCGTGGGCCTGCCCAGTTGAAAACAGATGCCCCGCTTAAAGGGGATTGAGACTATGCATCCCAGAACTTTTCAAAACGAGCGTCGGCCCCCTTTGTTGAAAACAGATGCCCCGCTTAAAGGGGATTGAGACATCGGCAGCATTAGACAACGACATTTGGGTATCTCTCCGTTGAAAACAGATGCCCCGCTTAAAGGGGATTGAGACTTTGCAGCTTTAGCCGTCGCCTCTCTTAAAAACTTGTTGAAAACAGATGCCCCGCTTAAAGGGGATTGAGACTACATTTTCCATTTTCGGCAATGACGCGACAAAATCACGCAGTTGAAAACAGATGCCCCGCTTAAAGGGGATTGAGACTCGATAACATCGGCCAGCATTAGACAATTGTCTCTATAATTGTTGAAAACAGATGCCCCGCTTAAAGGGGATTGAGACGTCAATGGCACGAATTGAGAGTGTGTGGGGGGTAAGGTTTAGTTGAAAACAGATGCCCCGCTTAAAGGGGATTGAGACAGATATGCAGATGTTGAAATGCCCTCGCATCTAGCCCATCGCGTTGAAAACAGATGCCCCGCTTAAAGGGGATTGAGACGCAACGCCGTGTAAATTATCAGATAAATTATACGGTTGAAAACAGATGCCCCGCTTAAAGGGGATTGAGACATATTGCACACCTCATTAAAAGACAGCGACATCCATCCAGTGTTGAAAACAGATGCCCCGCTTAAAGGGGATTGAGACCTGTTGGGGCTTTCAAAATCGTAACCGTTTTTATGCATATCAAGTTGAAAACAGATGCCCCGCTTAAAGGGGATTGACTGCGCGCCATGCGCTCCGTCGACGGTATTTAAATCTGCCAACTCCGCGGAATGGCTTCCGCTTCGTTTTGGCATTTTTCAATACCGTTGAGACAACC
>JAFGWT010000379.1 GCA_016937015.1 Deltaproteobacteria bacterium
GTGATCATCGATTATCCTGAGTATCAGCTCAACGCCTGGGTCTTCGGCACGCACACGCCGTTTTTCAGTGATGCTCTAACCCGACGGGCGATTTCGCGGCTGATTGATCGGCAGGCGATTGCGTGTTCCATTATGAACTGTCTGGCGGAACCGGTGTATTCTCCCTGGCCGGATATGAATGACGATACGTTGGCGCTGCAGTTTTCACCAAAGGATGCACGGGCACTGCTGAAAGCCGCGGGATGGCGGGACTCGGACCGGGATGGCGTGCTGGACAGACAGGGGGTGCCGTTCAGATTCAGTCTGCTGCTCCCGGATACGGACGTGGCCAGTAATCGGGCGGTGTCGGTGATAGTCCATGATTTGCGCAAAGCTGGCATCGAAGCCAATACCACTATCGTGAGCTGGGCGGTGTATACGGACAGACTGCGGAGTCATCGGTTTGATGCGTCCATTCTGTCGGTGTCCATTGAACGGCCCTTTGATGCATCTGAGCTGTTTCATTCGGATGGCATCGACAGCGGCCGCAATTTTGGTGGGTTCAGGGACCGACAAATCGATCATCTGTTTCATCGGCTGGCCACTGAACCCAGTTTCCGTGAGAGGGAGTCACTGCAGAAACGGATTAGTCAGCGGCTGGTATTGCTGCAGCCCATGGCATTTACCGTTTATCCATATCGCAGGATGCTGGTGCAGCCCCATATCCACGGCATTCAGATTGGCAGCACCGGCATTTCAGAGCGAAAGCTCTGGCTGGATATGGATCACAGGGGAACGCTGTGATTCGGTACGTCATAAAACGGCTGGTGATGCTGGTGCCGACGATTCTCGGCATCAGTCTGGTGACTTTTGTGCTCATCAATCTGGCGGTGGATAACCCGGATACGGCAGGCACGGCCACCACGGGCAGCGCCATGGGCAGGGACACCGCCGAAGAGCTGGGGCGCGCGTACGGCCTGCATCTGCCCCTTTTTGTTAATTTTTACATCGAGGACGTGCGCACCCGAACCCGGCAGAGTATTCAGGATTTGGGTAACCCGCTGCGGCGTCAGACAGAAGTGAGATCGCTCAGCCGGATTGGCGGCGCTGTGTTGCCGTATCTGCTGCCGGAACTCGGTAAATTGAACGGCGTGGCGCGTCGCGCCGCTCTGGAAGCCCTGGACGATATTGCCAAAGAGATTAACCGCACTGAAGCGCTGTCCAAAAGCGGCGATGCCTACCATTTCTGGCAAACGTACTGGGATACCTACGCATCGGATTTTACCCCGGTTCGGGCGAAGCGGCTGGTGCGGCGGTATGTTCGTCGCAACGATCGACTGGCGCTGGCCGAGCTGAGAAATCTGGGAAGCTACTGCCTGCCACAGCTCATGGCGGCCCTCAATGAGTCAAAAAAGGCGGACGTGCAGATGCGTCTGGTGGGACTGCTAAGTGAAATTACCCATCGCGACGATCCTGTCAGTGAGTATATGTCGCCCGCACAGCGGCAGAACGTTCTCAGTCGCTGGAATGAGTGGTGGCATCAGCGCTATGATTTGTATACTTCCTTTGAGGGCATTTACCGCATTTCCGGCGCAGTGACCGAAACCCGTTATTTTCGCTGGCTGAATCGGGTAGTCACATTCGACTTCGGGGTCAGTTCCAGAGACGGCAGACCCATCCGCGACAAAATTTTGGAACGGGCGCCGGTCACGCTGCTGCTCTCGGTGCTGGCCCTGTTTTTTGCGTATCTGGTGGCCATTCCGCTGGGGGTGATCAGTGCCGCCAAAAAGGGGACGTGGTTCGATCGCATCACCGGAGTGGTTTTGTTTGTGCTGTATTCCCTGCCCACATTCTGGGTGGCCATGCTGCTGCTCAAATATCTGGGTAGCACCGGATACCTGGACTGGTTCCCATCTCAGGGTTTGCACAGCCCGGATTTTCCGCTCAATGCGAGCGGATTCGATACATTCAGAGATGTGGCGCATCATCTGTTTTTGCCCGTACTGTGTCTGTCCTTTGTGTCGCTGGCTATGCTGGCGCGCTATCAGCGGGTGGGGATGCTGCGAATCTCGGAGCATGATTTTATTCGGGTTGCAAGGGCCAAAGGGCTGGCGGAGTATCAGGTTATCCTTCGACACGGACTGCGCAATGGTGTTATTCCGGTGATCACGCTGATGGGGTTGCAGTTGCCATATCTCATCAGCAGCTCCGTGGTGATTGAGCGTATTTTTGGGATTCAGGGAATGGGAGCGGAAACATTCGATGCCATTCGCGCCAGTGACTATTACTGGCTGATGGCGGTGGTGACGGTGACCGCGGTGTTAACAATGGTTGGCATTCTCGCCTCAGATGTCATTTACGCACTGGTGGATCCCCGCATTATGCCAGGAAGACGCATAGGTAGAGGCAGATGAAAAAGCGAAAAAAAAGGGATTTGGGAATCAGCAGGCTATGGTTTTACAAAGTGAACCGGAGATTTTATGGCCGATTTGCCAATGTGATTGCGGGTGGTTTTGTGCTGACCATTTGTCTGATGGGGCTTTTGGCCGATTTGATCGCTTCGGAAAAGCCACTGGCCTGTAAAATCGATGGCAAAGTGACCATTTTGCCCGCGTTGTTTCCCGAGCCGGCGCTTCAGGATTTTGATAATCAGACCATTCTGGACAAAATTGCCAGAGACGGTGGCTGGACCCTGGCGCCACCGGTGCCGTTTGGTCCCAATCAAATTAAGGTATGGGGCACAATCAGTTGGCTTTCACCACCGGATTCTCTTCATTTGCTGGGAACGGATGGTACTGGCCGGGATGTGCTGGCGCGCATGGTGCACGGGGCACGGACAGCGATGCTGGTCGGCCTCAGTTCAATACTAATCTGTACGTTGCTGGGCGTGCTGCTCGGCGCCCTGGCCGCATATTTTGGTGGATTCTGGGACCGGATAGCCAATGCGGGCATCGAAACCCTGACCGCTTTTCCCACCCTGTTTTTAATTCTGGGTATTCAGGGACTGCTGGGCATCAGCAGCATTTGGCAGCTGGTGGTGATTATCGGTGCCACCCGCTGGACGGACGTGGCCCGGGTAACCCGTGCGGAGGTGCTGCGCACGGTGAATGAAGAGTACGTGGATGCCGCCCGGGCGCTGGGGTTGAGTCATCTTCGCATTTTGCGTCGTCATGTCCTTCCGGCAGTACTCGGCCCGGTTCTTGTTTCGGCCACGTTTGGTATCGCCGGCGCGATTTTGATTGAATCAACTCTATCATTTCTTGGATATGGTGCGCCCCCCCCCACTGCCAGCTGGGGAGGCCTGATTGCCGATGCCTTCGAAACCCAAAGCGCATTCTGGCTGGTGCTCTTTCCAGGGCTCGCTCTTTCCCTCACGGTTCTCGCCATCAATATCGCCGGCGAAGGCCTCAGCGACGCGGTGGATGTGATTTAGCGATTGGCAAATGTCGGATAATCGTTAAACGCCGTTGTGCGCCAATGCTGCCTGTAGTTGAAATAGACAAACCGGATTCACTTTTTTGAATGCAGTGTTGCCTTAAGGTCATTCATTTCCAGCACCAGTTGCGCCACTGTGGCGCGATATCGCGCATAGCGAATCGGCAGATAGAGTGTCCAGGGGATACACAGCACCGCAATGCCGATGAATAATCCGTACAGAGCAAAAATATCGAAATTTTTCGAGACGTCGTTTTGAACGCAGATAAAGCTGTAATCACCGCTGTCAACATGAACATCGACCACCCCGTCGCAGAATAGGGAACCAACCAGTTTGGACAGAGGTATGATGAATATGATGGGAAATCCGATGGCGAAAATGCCGATGAATGCCAGAATGCCATATCCCCACCATGTACCTGCGCTGAACGAGGACTGTTCCCGGGTGATTCTCAATTTGATGGCGTTGATTTTGCGTTCGCGGTTGTTTTGGGCATCGGCTTTGCGCTTTTTTGCATCCCGTTCTGCTGCCAGCGCGTCGTCCTGTCGTTTTTTTTCCGCAAGTTCCTGTGGCGATAGCAATGGTGGATGCTTGTAAAGCACATACCATGGGGCGGCGGTTTTCACCGGATGCAGTTTTTTCCAGAGCGGGTCGGGAATCAGGAATTCGCCATTGCAGTATTCACACGCTGTAACGCGCTCGTTGTTCCCGCTGATTTTTAAGGTGGCGCTGCAGTTGGGACAATTCATCATGATGGGCGTTAGTTGACTCAAATTCGGCTTCTGCGAAACGGAGAGGGAATGAATCGCATACACCGCGTTGTCCGATTGCGTCTTTTCGGGCAACCCCTGCAGTGGATGCCGATGCCCGCAGTGGTGGCAGATCAGTTCAGTGGCCCCCGGAATCACATGCTGCACATCAAGGTTCTCGGCGCATCCGGCACAGGGCATAGTGGCGAGTCCAGCCCCTTCGCAGCGGATTTCAAATGTGCCGGGAATCTGGATTCTCAGGTGATGCGGCGTGGCGTCATAGGTTTCATGGGTGTCTTCATACACGGAATGAAACAGGTGGCGCCACTGGTCGTGATGGATGGAAATGACATTGTGACATGACTCGCAGGTGACTGTGTCGGTAAACCCATCCACGACGATGGGGTATCCGCAGCGGGGACAATCGGGAATCATGACATTGAGTCTGGCAATTCTCATGGTGTGAATCCTGTGGACCATCACTCGATGGTGAACGTGTATGGTATTGCATCCCTATACCACAGGATGCATCCATGCTGAAGTTGGGAAAGAAGAAAAAACGACAGGGGTTCTCCCTCTCCCTTGCTGCGTTCTGTCTTGACATCACCGGTGTTGGCCGCAGGGACGGTTTGACGCAATCTTAAAAGACGGCGGGTTTTCCTTGTAGTTTGAAAATTTTAGAATGACTTTGCTAAGATGCTGGAACGATACTGCGCAGCTGGTTTCCGGCACTGTTAAACGATTCAGTAACCCGTTTTATGGCGGATACCAGCTCAGCGATTTCCTGAAGGTTCGTTTCGTTTTCGGCGATGGCTTTTTTGTAGTCGGTTGAGAACAGGTCGTAATTTTTAAGAGCGTTTTGCAGATCGTTTCTAAGGTCAACGTGATTCTTTAAAAATCGTTTAATACAATCAATGCCGTTCACTGAAAAGTCCACAAGCGCTTTGGTGGGTGCATATGCCTGGGATTCGGTTCTAAGGGTTTGCAACATGCCAAGGGCGCCTTCTTTACTGTTTTCGAGCGCCGGCAGCATTTTGGCAAACTCTTTTCCCATTGTGGAAATCACCTCCACTAACTCGTTGACTGCATCGTACTTTGGCACACTGACACTTGTGACACCTTCCACAAAATCCCGGGTCAGTTCGATATTTAAATCATCCACCAGGGCTCTCAGTTTCTTATCAAAGCCAGGGGCGTTCTCTTCGAGCGCATCAATCTCTGCCCTTAAGGTTGTGGTTTTTTCGGTCAACCGAACACGTTCCTGTTTTCGAAGCAACAGCTGGGCGTTCAGTTGCTGCACCACAGGAAGCAAATCAGACAGGCAGTTCTCCAGTCCCGCACCCATCGCCGTGGCCTCGTCGACAGTCTGAGCATAATTATCGAGCAGCTGATGCATCGCAGTGCGGTCAACACGGACCTTTGAAGGTCCGTTTACAGAAGCAACAATCTGTCCAGGATCGAATTTGCTTTTGTCAAAAATTTCGTTTTTTGCGCTGTTGTTTTTAGCCGGGATAGTGGAAACGAGCTTTGCGAAAACCACTGGCGCGGTGGCGTCAGCGCGTCCAGTCGTGGTGGCGTTCGACAACTGTGATTCGATAACAATATTTTTTTGTGAACCCGTATCCGGCACATTTTTTTTAATCTCGGTTGGGGCCACCGCGGATGAAGGTTTGGTGCTCGCCGTTTCATTAGCCGCAACGTTGGTGTCCATTTGGTTTTGTTTTCCCCTGGAAATACTTGTCACAGGATTGGACAAGCTTTCGGACGACATGCTTTCCGACGGATTTTCACTTTCCGGCATGGGCGAGACTTCACCGGGTTGACTGTTATCGTCGATGTTGGGTAGATTGCCGGCTGCACCGTTGGCTGGCGGCGCCTTACTGTGGAATTCAATCGCCGCTTCTTCGTCCCAGCCCTGTTCTTTCTTTTTTCCTAAACTAAATAGTCGCATTCGTACCTCTGTTTCTCAATTTTTTTTTCAAGCTCTTGCATAAGCAAATGGAACGCATTTTGCGTTATCATACCAGCTCGATACAGTGAAGGGTCAATGATAACAAAGAAAGGGAATGATACTGTTTATGTGATAATTTTACAGTTTCACAATGTCTCGAAGATAACCAGTTACCAAATGTGTTGTATATCGCATATAGAAGGTGACGCACCGTTATTCGTAGCAATTTCCGATGCGAAGTTGTTCTAATGTCCAGTATCTGGGGGGCATGTCATTTTTGTCCCGTTATGACAAAATGGCAGATACCTGATATGGATGCAATGTGAAAAAAAACCAACACTGCTGATAGGATTGTGCCTGGGACTTGTGGCTTGTATTTCTCAGCGGTCTGGTGAAGATGTCGAAATATCCGAGATTAGCCTTGAAGAAGTGAACACGGGACTTTACGAACTGCAAATTACAGTTGATCCCCTTTTTCCGTTCGTACAGAAGCATTTGAGCATTTGTGAGCATTTGTGAGCATTTGTGCAGCATTTGCAACAGCTTTTGCAACAGCATTTGCAACGTACCCAAACCGAGCATTTTGAAATCATTCAGGTTTTACGATTTTTTGCAACAAGTTGAAAAAGCGGACGAAGAGGTAACCGCCAAACACAGGGAGGTTATTCATGAAGCCGTTAAGA
>JAFGWT010000044.1 GCA_016937015.1 Deltaproteobacteria bacterium
ACCGTTGCAGGTGTAATCCGAATGGCACGGCTGCCCCAGGTCGCCAACCGCAGGGCGACAGAAGTTGCCCTGCATCATTTCATCCCACAGACAAACCATCCCCTCCGGGCATTCGGTGCGGTCTGCGCAGGGCTCATCGCCTGTGGCTGACCACTTGCATACGTCATTACCAATCATCGGATCCCAGATACACACCATCCCTGGCTGGCAATTGTTGTTTTCGTAGCAGGGCGAATCGAGTCCGCCAGCAGGCCATTTGCAGGTATTGGTCATATACATGTCATCCCACACGCAAACCATTCCCGGTTCGCAGTCGGTGGCAACGGTGCAGGGAGTCGCTTCGGTTTCCCTGGGCCAGATGCACACGTTGTGCATGAAGGCTTCATCCCAGATGCAGACCTGTTCGGGTTCACAGAATATGCCATTAAAGCAGGGTTCCGTTTCACCGCCGGCAGGCCAGATGCACACGTTGGTTTGCACTGCAGGATCCCATACACACGCCATCCCGGACTCGCATTGAGATGTGTCGTAGCAGGGCACGCCGTCTCCTTTCATGGGCCATATGCAGATATTCCGGGCAACCAGGTCATCAAAGATGCAAACCATGCCCGGTTCGCAGTCACCGTCGATTCGACATGGTCCGTCATCGGGATTTCCCTGCGGCCAAATACAAACTCGTCTCGAAATCATCTGGTCCCACACGCAAATCATGCCGATGTCGCAACTGGCGTCATCAATGCAGTAGTTGTCTTCGGTTATCTGCGGCCAACGGCAGGTATTGGTCTGAACGGAGGGATCCCACGCGCAGACCATGCCTGGGTCACAACTGGTTTCGTCCACGCATGGCCTGAAATTCTGTCCATCGGGAATGATACACACGTTCTGCTGCAACATCTGGTCTCGAATACAAACCATGCCGGCGTTGCAATCCAAATCACTCATACATGCATCGCGAATGGCGCCTTCCGGCCAGATGCACACATTGATGGCGCGCATGTCATCCCACACACACGCCATACCGGGCTGGCATTGCGCATCGGTGGTGCATTCGTCGCCGGCCTTGACTGGCGGAAGTTTACAGATGGCCATCTGTTTTATGTCATCGTAAAGGCATGCCATACCAGTCGGGCATTCCGTGTCGCTGACGCATGGCATCTGTGTTGCGCTGTCCGAATCAGGCACAGTGGTGTCCGCCGTATCTTGACTGGCCGTATCCTGCGGCACGACGGTTGTGTCAGCCGGATCGCTTGAGACCGCAACGCTGTCATTGGTCGAATCGGTTGGTATGCCTGGTGTACTCGACGTGTCCTGTGTCTGATTTGTCGCATCCGTCGGAGTTTCGGAGTCCAGGGCGTCGTCCAACCCGGTTGCCAGTCCGCACCCCGCAATCATAGCGGTGAAAAGACCAACGGTTATCCATTTGAGACTGAAAAAAGAGTTCATTTGGTTCCCCCTTCCATGGGCGTGCCGGCGGTGAGTGGCCTGGCACCTTGGTTGAGCAGATAAATGTAGGAGGCAAGATCGGGGGAGCAAATAAAATTTTTGATAAAAATAAAATTTGCAATAAATACTGAATCTTAGGTTCCGGGTCAAAAAATACCGACATTTGCGTCGGTTTTGATCTGCATCATTTTTTGGCTGTTATTGCACAATAACGGGCAGGTGCAGACCGTTCGAATGCCGTACATAATTTTTATGCTATGTTTGATAAAAATGTTGCCAACACGGTTACTGCGTACTTCCGGGAGGTCTGCATGAACGGCATTGTTATCGTCGAAAATGAATTTTTCACACTGCGTTATCACAGGGACACAAAAATAATACATCATGAGTTTCATCAGTTCATTCATGACGCAGCGTTTCGCGAATGTCTGCTTGGCGGACTTGAATTGATGAAGAAGCACGGCGCTGTCAAGTGGCTATCCGATGATCGGCGAAATGTGGTACTCACCAGGGAGGAAAAAGCATGGTCCCAAAACGTCTGGCGGCCGAAGGCGTTGGAATCGGGCTGGAAATTTTGGGCTATTGTTGATCCGGAAAAAACAGTGGGCAAACTTGGCCTGCAGCGCATTGCCCAGTCGCCAGACCTCCAAAACGCATTGGTGGTGGATCATTTTGATGCCCCCGAGCCCGCCTACGAATGGCTGGCGGCCCAGTAAATTCCTTCCTTTTATTTCATTTATCAATCGGGCTTTGCGTGTTAGACAATGCTATTCAGTTTTTGATGGAGACGCCATGATTTCAACACCTCAAATTGAACGGCGAAGAAAATTTCTTAAAAATTACATCACTTTAAATACCGGTAAAGGGCTTGAAATCGGTCCCTACGATCGTCCCATTGTGATGCGTGGCGAAGGCGACATAAAGTACCTGGATTATTTTCGCGCTGATGAGCTGCGCCAGAAAAAAAATGCACCACAGCGCGTTTCTGACGAGGTCGTGGAGCTGGACTATGTGATTGGCGGCACCGGGATCGGCGAAGCAGTTGATGATACGTTTGACTACGTGGTTGCATCGCATGTGATCGAGCATGTCCCCAACATAATAGGCTGGCTCAAGGACTTGGCGAAGATACTGACCCTCGATGGGTATATCTTTCTTGCGGTACCGGACAAACGATACACGTTTGATTTCGCACGGCCCCTGTCCACACCTGGGCAGATTATTGAAAATTTCAGGACGAATAAGCAGCAACCCTCATACGCTGATGTATTTGATGCGCTTCGATATCACAAGCAGGTCAAGCCAAAGGCAGCATGGACACGTCGGTTCGATTTTGACAAGCTGCCATATACCCATGATTTGAAGGTATGCCACCAGCATGGACGAATGGCGACAAGACAGTATTTTGACTGTCATTGCAACGTGTTTACCTGTGAGAGTTTTTTGCAGATCATGTCCGATTTGCAGGCACTGTCACTCAGTCCGTTTAAAGTGGAGGCGCACCGTCCGTGTGAAAAACCATTTAATGATTTTCTGTGTGTTTTGAAAAAAGTGTAAACGGTGAAAGGTGTCCCTGAGGCAAAAAAAAATTCTGCCGGGCCTATTCTGAAACAGTAATTTTGATCATTTTGACAGGGGGATTGGGACGGTCGCCGGCGCCTTTGGGACAGGTTTCGATTTTGGTGATCACATCCATGCCTTCGATTACCTTGCCAAATACCGGGTGTTTGGATGGACCAGGGGTGAACCAGTCCAGATAGGCGTTGTGGACCGTATTGATAAAAAATTGCGATCCGCCGCTGTTGGGACGACCGGTATTCGCCATGGAGAGGGTGCCGGGTTCGTTGGAAAATTTTGCATCCTGGGGATGCTCATCCTCGATGGTGCCGTGGGGTGGCCCACCGGTGCCGGCCATGGTGCTCTTGGGGTCCTTGCTGTGGGGACAGCCAAACTGACACATAAAGCCTTCAATGACGCGGTGAAAATGCAGTCCATCGTAGAACCCGTCTTTGGCCAGTTTGATAAAGTTTCCGGCGGTGACAGGCATCTTGTCCGTATATAACTCCACGATAAAGCTACCGAGAGAGGTTTCGCATGTTGCTGTTGGATTTGCCATTTTTAAATTCCTTTGCAAATTTGTTGGGTTGTGTTGGGTTATTATGTTGTTGGGTTTATTCGAACAGAATCTAACAAACGAACCCCAAAGATTCAACGGCCAAAAAGCGGCGTGCGGTTTTCGTAGAGCGAATCCATTTTTTCCTGCATCACTGTTTCAACATGAGTGTAAATGTCATCCACCAGAGCCTCATCATCCGGGTTGCCTGATACCTCGACAGGTGGGCAAAAAGCCATTTCTATGGCAGTAGGCAGAGGGATAAAGGGAAAAAACGCCGGCACCAGTCCCCAGGGAAATGAGATGGAAAAGGGCATCACTTCAGTGCGCAGCATTTTTTTCAGACCCAGTTTTCGGGCGATGCTCTCACCTTTGGAAATAACAAAAAAAGACTCGTGAAGTCCCACAGACACAAGCGGCACAATTGGGACGCCCGCCTGAAGCGCGATGCGAACAAAACCTTTACGACCAGCGAAAACAACTTTTTTGCGTTCGGCGAAGGTTCGGAATGCGTCCCGATCCCCCCCTGGGTATGCGAGGACGTGTCCACCGGATGCCAGTGCTGCGAGCGCGTTTTCCTTTTTGGCGCGGATAACACCCATGCGTCGCGCTACCCGTGCGATACGCGGTGCCATGTATGCGAAATCGTGAACCAGCGAATACACACGCTGGTCCCTGCCGAAGGTGTCGCGAATTTCATTCATGGCAAACAGCGCATCCAGCGGCATCAGTCCGGCACTGTGATTGCCCACAATCAGTGCGGGACCGGGCGTTGGCAACTGGTTGACATCGTAAATACGTGTTGAAAAATAGTGTGTCGACCACCAGCGGGCCATGTTGAGGACTGCATCCATCAGCTCGGGATCGGGGCAGTCATTGCCGTCGTTATTGAAATCCTCTCCCTCGAATGCGCCACCACCCAGGGTGCCTTTTAAAATATTGAGTCCCAGTGCCGGTGGAAAGAGCATGGTCAAAAGATCCCTGGGAGACATGTGTTTGAAGAGCACATCGCCCAATGCCTTGAGCTCGTTCAGGCGAACCGAACCGAGCTTCTTCAGCTCCTCCAGTGGATTGATCTTTTCGTCATCAGCTTCCTGCTTGCTCATGGAACGGACCGTACCCTTTTTCGAAGCGACAGGCAATAGGTCGAACACTCAGACGAACTATTTGTTTTTCATGGCCTGTTCTAAAAGTAAATCCTTTACCTCGTTCTTGATTTGTCTGATGAAAACTTTTTTTCGGTCGTACGGCAGGAAGGCGGATTTGGCGCCGTGAATCGCAATGTCCATTATATCGCGGGGCTGGAATTCAAAATATCGGTGAGCCAATACATATTCCTGAGTCATCGTTGTATTGGTAATCAAACGATTGTCGGTATTCAGGGTGACCCGCAATCCAAGATCCAGGTAAAATTTAAAAGGATGACGCTCCATGCTCTCGACTGTGCTGGTTTGGACATTGCTGGAAAGGCAGACCTCCAGTGGAATTCGATGGTCGTTCACATAGTTGAGCAGGTCACCATCTTCCTTAAGCCTTGTGCCATGTCCGATGCGATGGGCGCCGCAGTAGTGCACTGCCTGATGAATACTGTTCGGCCCATACGCCTCGCCAGCGTGGATGGTAACATTCACATTGTTGGAGAGAATCAGCGTGAAGGCGTCCAGATGATCCTTGGCCGGGTTGTTGTATTCGGCACCGGCAAGGTCGAACCCAACCACGCCTCTGTTTTTAAACGCCACTGACAGCTCCGCCAGTCTGAGGCTGACTGAGGGAGAAATGTTGCGAATGCCGCATACAATCACGCCACTCTGAATGCCAAACGCGCGCTCGGCATCCCGCAGACCGGCCAAAACCGATTCGAGAATAGCGGCCAGCGACAGCTTGCCCTGGGTGTGCAGAATTGGGGAATAACGCACCTCCATATAGCGAATGTTTTCCCGTGCAGCGTCTTCCGCCAGTTCAAAAGCGGTCCGATAGAGCGCGTCTTCGGTCTGCATCACTTTGAGTGTGATCTCGAATCCCTTAAGATAGTCCTGAAGAGAGGCGTGCTGTTTTCCGGGACCGATCAGTTCTGTAAGGCCTTCAATCGTGTCAGTGCCCAGATTGACTTTGTTCTGCTCTGCCAGTTCCAGAATTGTGCCAAGTCTCAACGACCCGTCCAGGTGTACGTGAAGGTCTGTTTTGGGTAGTCTGTGAAAAAACTGTTCGTCGAGGGGAATGCTCTGGTGCTGAATATCGTGAAATTCCATGCCGGTGCTCCTTGAAAAAGCGTTTCTACCTGAATTATAGCATATTTACGTCAGGCGACGGTAATGATCCCAACAGCGGAACAACAACTCTGAAGTGGGCACCAGTATTTGCGTGCCGAACGAGTTCAATATGCGCGTTGTTTCGTTCGCAAATGCTCATGCAGATGGCGAGACCCAGTCCTGTCCCCCCACCGGCTTTTCGATTGGAAAAAAATGGGTCGAAGATACGGTCCGCAATTTCAGAATCAATTCCTGGCCCTGAATCGACTACGTGTATATCAATTGTATTTAGAGCCGCAGAATCCAAATTATACTCAAAGTAAACCCGGATGGTACCTTCCCCATCAAGCGCTTGCGCCGCATTGAGAAAGAGGTTGACGAAAATGGCGATTAGGTCGTCCTCCGGCATGGCCAGGGTTGGCGCCAGGTCTGACATCGTGCGGTCATCGGGCAATTGTAGCGATATGTGACCAAAGCTTTTTTGCATGCCCATGAGTCGTTTGACATGGGAGAGGACCTGCGCAAGCGACGCGTTGCGATTCCCATCGGTACGGGCGGGTCGGGCATAACTGAGCAGATCGCGAATTATTTTGTCTATACGCTCAATCTCGCGTCGGATTAGCGACCGGTAAGATTGAGAAGTGGCGACATCGTGTTCGTTATCCAGCGCTTCCAGAAGTCCTAAAATACCTGCGATGGGATTGCCAATTTCATGAGCGACACCGGACGCAAGAGTACCCACTGATGCCAGCCGGGCTGCACGAATCAGGTCATTCTGGGTTGATTTGAGCTCGGCAGTGGTTTGTTCGAGTTGAGTCAGCTGTGATTCCAGATTTTGTTTCTGTTGCTGTATGGTATCAATCATTCGATTGAAATTGGCACCCATTACAATCAGTTCCGTCGAGCCCTCGAGCGGAACGCGAACGTTGGTTTTGCCGTGCGCGACATCGTCGAGCGCGCGGGTGAGTCGTCGGATGGGGCGAACTGCAATGCGGTGAAGGGCGAATGATGCGATAAAAAGAGAGACCAGTGCAGCGGTGATGGAATAGATCAGAATAGGTTTTCGCAGATGAGCGACGGTGACGACAGGCGACGACGACCGGGGGACGGCACTGTCGGTGTTCGCAGTCGGAGATTCGTTTGCGCTGCTCAGCGACATTTTTATTACGGATGTAACAGTAAGGTCGTTGAGCAGTATCAGCAATGCGAACACCAGTGAGAGTGCAATACCGATTCGTCCGATGAGTCCAAATGAAAAAGCGCGGTTCATAAAAACAGAGTGTACCGGTCATCAGCAAATAACACCAAAAAAAAGGAAGAGTGTCATCGCAGTCGGTGACGTCGGGGCAATCCGCATACGGCAATCGCCGAACAGTCTGGCATTGTCGGCTTTTTGCTTTTCATCCGTTCACTGGACAGATAAACTCGATTCAGTTTGATTGGATAACGGCACCGGCTGACAACGGCACCGGGTGACAACGGCACCGGGTGACAACGGCATCGGGTAGTGACAACGGCACCGGGTGACAACGGCACCGGGTGACAACGGCATCGGGTAGTGACAACGGCACCGGGTGACAACGGCATAGGGTAGTGACAGCGGCATCACGTAGTGATAACGGAATCGGGTAATGACAACGGAATCGGGTAATGATCCAAAAACGTAAAATACTGGGCGGTCGTTTATTGCCCGCTGCGAACTGTAAGCGGTCGGGTATATCCCACCGGCCCTGCACTCGGAGAAACGATTACCTTTTTTAACTTGGAAGGCGGATTTATGAATGACAGGAAAATACCTGTTTTTCCGGCGAGCCGGGAGCTATTTCTTCTAGTCCGGCAGGTGGCGGACAAGGTCTATACCGATGAGCCGTTGTCGGATGCTGCACTCGGTCGGATGGTGGGGCTTGAGAATGCGAGAACCAGCAGATGGAAGCATGGCCAAATCGCAGTGGATGACGCCGCGCGGCTTGTGTCCCTGTCCCAGTCCCTCAGTATAGATATTACGCTGCTCTGTCATGTGGCATCCGGCTATTTGACGGCAGAGGAGGCGCTTTCCGTTTTGGCAGATGAGGTGCAGTTTTTACGCTTTATTTCTGAGCAGATTGTGTTGCCTCACAACGAGCAGGCGCTGACCCTGCTTGATTCTGTAGGCTCGGAAGCGCGGGTGGTACGCAGTTCGTCGACTCAGTACCGCCGGCAGTTTCGTCGTGGCGGAAGTGGGCGCCCGATTCTGAAAAAGGAACAGGAACAGACGGTGTTGCTGGCCGACGACGAGCCTGGGACGCTGGAATTGTTTGTCAACGTCACCGGACCTGGTACTGGTATTCGGGGGGTGGTGATCAGAACTCTGACAGACCTTCTTGTGAGCGCAGGGGAGCTGCAGCCGCAAATGATTATTATGGATCTGTTTTTGCCTGGCGCAGATGGCTTCGCCGCGTTGCGCAGTTTAAGCGCGAGCAGCGTTCTGTCCACCGCACGTTTGGTGGCAACAACCAGTCTGATGACGCCGGACGTGGTGCGCAAGGCCAAAGGATGTGGTGCGCATCAGGTAATTGAGCGACCGCTGCGCGCCAGACCAATTGGTAAACTGCTTAGAGAGTTACGAATGGGATAAAAAGGTTGGAAGACGATGTGTCAGAGATGATGAAACCGGAGGGGAACTAGTTGCAATTCTCGAAGTACAGTTCGATGTTAAACGAGTTCAGTTCGCTACCGTTGAGACCGGTTTCCGGGATGGAGTAACAATCGAGCCGGACATAGTAATCAAATGTCTTATTAAGGTCGTTTTCCCAAATGACTTCGCCCTCAAGAGGGGTGGCAAAGAGTTCCACTGCACAAACCGCTTCGCTGGCCTGAAGATTCCATTCATCGTCCACCGTTTTTACAACTGCGGAATCGAATTTTGTTTCCAGCTTTTCGTCATTTTTGGGATCCGGGGTGCGGTCGTTGGGGTCGGTCAAATCGAAAACGCCTTCCGACGGAGGTCCCTCAACGCCTGCAATACTGACATATGCCGCAATGCCTTCTTTAAGGAATACCTGATTCAAATCCTTCGAGTTTGTATGCCCTACGGTGAAATTGAATTTGTCCCCATCCATCTCGCAGTACCCGTAATGTTTAGACGTGGATGATTCAGCGAGAGACCCTTCGAAAGTGGCGCGTCCACCGGGGCTGATTTCTATTGTGCCATATACAAATGCCGCGCCTTTGGATTCCTCGCACGAAGCGAACAGGCCGACAACCAGAGCCAGAAACAGGATTTGGGATATTTTGTTCATTTTGCCAATCTCCTCACGATGGTGTGATGTTTCCAAACAATTTATAAACAAATAGTACAATTAAAATAAGATCACAACTGCTTTAATGCAGTAACGCCAATTCCCATGGCGTCCCGAACTTCCTTCATGGTTTCTCTGGCAACCCGCCCGGCCTGCTCCCTTCCCTGCGCCAGGGCATCGTGTACGAGACTCGGTTGTACCCTCAGCGCGTGCGCTTTATCACGGATAGGCGCCAGCTCCAGATTGATGGCATGTGCCAGCTTCTGTTTGCAGTCAAAGCACCCAATGGTGCCTTTCTTGCATTCCGCAGCAACGGTGTCGCATGTGGGGGCGTCTGAGAACGATTTGTGCAACGCGTAAATGTTGCAGACGTCCGGATTGCCCGGGTCATCCTTGCGGATTCGCCCCGGATCGGTGAATGCGGGCTTTAGTCGGTTAATAATGGTTTCCGGCTCATCAAGGACGCCGATGTAATTATTGAGACTTTTCGACATCTTTGAGTTGCCGTCCAGTCCCATAATTCTGGGCGCCTCACCCTTAATCCGCTGGACCATGGGGAAAATGTCACCGAATTTTTTGTTGAACCGTTCAGCCACTTCCCGGCACAGCTCCAGGTGCTGCTCCTGGTCTTCACCCACCGGAACCAGCGCGGCCTTATAAAGGAGAATGTCAGCTGCCTGCAGCACCGGATAATCAAACAGTCCGCAGGACGCATCTGCCACACCGAGGCCCACCTGCAATTGCTGCATCATTATCCCCATCATATCGTTAATGCGCATGACCTGCGACTGAAGTTCAATAAACGCGTCGCCTTTCAGCCCATCGGTGGCTTTGGGATCGATGGCATCCAGATCTGTTTGCAGTTTACCGGCAATTTTCAGGGCATTGTTGCCAATTTTTTTTAAATTGAAAAGGGCTGTTTTACGGGCGCCCCCCTGTTTGGTATCCAGCGATCGCTGCAGTGCATTTCGCGCTTTGTCTTTGAATTGCGTCATCCGAAAAAGTGATCCCAGGGGCGTAATGGTGTTGAACAGCCAGGTCAGCTCGGTATGTTCAGGCACATGGGACTGCACGAAAATGGTACATTTTTCCGGGTCAAGTCCACAGGCCATGGTTGTCAGGACGCCTTCGAATGTGCGGCGGGGCAATTGAGTGACATCGTAGTCAACGGTAATGGCATGGTCATCCACCACGCAATAAAAGCATTCGTGGGTATCTGAGAGCGCTACCCATTTTTTTATGGCGCCCAGGTAATTGCCAATATGTATATCACCGCTCGGTTGAATTCCGGAAAAAACTCGATTTGAAGGAATGGTCATTATTTCTTTTTTCTCCATAGTGTGTGGTCTTCTGACAGGTGACGGCGCAAATACAACAGGAACATTCGTGCTTTGTCAATTCTGGAAAGTGACGCTTCAGGAAAATTCTCCATGATCATTTGGCACCGTATTTTTTTTCAGGCAGACAATCGTGGCGCCCCAACTGCCCTGACCGTGACCGGCTGTATGGTATGATTCAACGTATTCAAGCTTTTCCAGTGCACTGTGGACAATGCGACGCAGCACACCTTTGCCCTTGCCGTGAACAATGCGCACTTCAAGAATATTATCCCGGCGGCATTCCGTCAGATAATCAGGGACCAGCGATTTCACGTCTCCGGGCGAAAACGTATGCAGGTCCAGAGTGCCGTCAATGGGCATTTGAACCACATCGCTGTCGCAATGGGAATTATCAAATTCGGCAGACGCATTAATTTGAGATTCTTTTTTATTGACCATTCCTTTGTTTTTGCCACAGTACCCAGTTGAAATGAACGACAAATCTGTATATGTATACCCTTTATAGTCTTTTTCGCGCGCTTAAGTGATGTGGCGCACTTCAATATCAGGGATGGTTAAGTTGATGAGAAAATTATCTATAGTTTTGTTTTCACTGGTGGTTGCATCCTGTTTTTCCTCTCCGGAGGGGACGCGGGATGGTGACTGCGCTGATGCAAAAGACAATGACGGTAACGGATTGGTCGATTGTGAAGATGAGGGCTGCAGTCTTGATGACGAGTGTCTGAAACTCGCCGCCAAAGCCAAACTGGCTGAAGAAGCGGCCCGGGAAGCAAGCGCCCCTCCCGCCAGGGATACATCTGCAGATGATGGTCTGGAATACGTCGATTTGGGTGAAATTTGGGTACAGAAAGGACATAACGGTTCAGATATCAGTCAGCCTCAGGCGAAGCAATATTGCGAGACCCTGACGCTGGCAGGCAAAAATGACTGGCGACTGCCCACGGAGGAAGAAGCGACGGCAGCGTCACGTTCCGGGAAGCTCCCCAACGAGTCCCTTGTAATGTGGACGTCCACGGAGAAAAGTGCAAAGCGTGCGGTAATTGTGGGAATATCCACTGGCGCGGTAAATGATTTGGGACTACATTCTGTAGGTGACTGTCGCGCACGATGTGTTCGCGACAGGTAATCGCACTCTGTAGCAGAAGTGATGCTGTAGCAGCTGCCGGGCGGCAATCGAGGCCGGATTCACCCCGAAACAGATTTTGCATCGTTTGAAATTAGGCGTTTCGGGAGGCCGAAATTAATTAACCATGTTAGACCACCTGCGAACGGCAGGGCTAACCGCTGACAGAAATTATTGATATGGATTTTGTTGAAATTTTAAAGCGAGTTGATCGCGATTTGTATGACTCCTCCGACAAGGCAGCGTTGCCTAAGTTGGCGCGTTTTCTGGAACGGTCAAATGGTATCGGTGGACTGTTGAAAAGCAATAACCCGATTCTTGATTCATTTGCGACATCCAGCCTGCTTAAACTGCAGGATGCATATGTTCAATTTGAAAAATGGAAAGAAGCGTATCGCAATACCAAACGGTCGATGGCTGCCAGCAAACTGGCGCTGCCGGACCGGTCATTTACGCGCACTGCGTTCCCTCATGAATTGTCAGCGCTGGAACGGGTGGCCCGAATGTGTCAGCGCACCGGGTATCCCGATGTTAGCAGCTGGGAAAAAGCGGTGGATGCCCATTTGGCGTTGTGGAATGCGTGCGTCAAGCTGGCGATGGAAAAAGGGCAGGTCTCATCGGTTATGGCAGCCGCAGACCATGCGGATGCAGCCCAGTTTGAGCCGTATCTGTTTGGCAGTGAAAATATTCGCGAACTCAAAAAGTACCTGTGGCTGGGCGCGCGACGGGGAGAGCGGGCAGGCATCATTCAGATAAAGATGGAGATGCCAGGCGGGGTGTTTCTCGAACAGGCGCGCGCTCACATTGCGGATATGGGTATTGCCGCTCAGCGACGAGAGCTGGAAAGTGTCGTTGACGAACTGGTGGGAAGCAGCATCGAAAAAGTGGTTTGTTCGCTCCTTGACAATGAGGCTGAACGGGAGGCATTGCAGACCGCCCGGGATGCTTATGTGGGCCTGCTGCAGGTTTCGGAAATAGAGTCTGAAAAAATCGTTAGCATTTATATCGGATCTTCGGACAGCAGCCGCGCGGCGGTGGTTCTGGATAAAACAGGAAAGCTGCTGGATAAACATGAGGCGAAGGCCGGTGAATCACTGATCGCAAAGGTTGAATCGATTCTGGCCGACACAGCAGTCAGCACGGTTATTTTGCCAGTGTCCGCATCCGATGACCAGGCGCTGAGAGAAATGTCGGATTTGGTGGATGGCCGGGACGACCTTGCGGTGATACGCATTTTACCCGCTGCCATTTCCATTGCACGTCAGAAGATGTCAGCACCACCCGCGATTGCATCAGCGCTTATTTTGGCATTTCGTGCGATTCGCCCTCATGTGGAATGGGCCAATGTCCCCGCTGCATCCATTGGATTGGGTGAATTTTCCGCGGATTTGGATGACACCCGCCTCGAAGCGGCACTCAGTGATTCCAGACTGCTTCTGGCCTACGAAACCAAGCGGGGCGCTGCGGGCGGAACGACTGGGAAGCGGGTTCAGAAAAAACGGCGTCTCAACCCCCTTGTGCGCACAATTCGGGACCTGAAGCCCGGTATGTCGCTTGATGGAATTGTGACCAATCTTACCAAGTTTGGGGCGTTCGTAAATGTCGGCCTGGCGACTGAAGCAATGATTCACGTGTCCCAGCTTTCCACTGATTTTATTGAAGAACCGTCTCAGGTTGTGAAGGTCGGGCAGACCGTTAACGCGCGAGTCCTCGAAGTGATACCTGAAAAAGGCCGCATTGCGCTGTCCCTCAAGCCGGCTGGTGCCGATATGCCGCGGCGACAGCAGGAATCCCGAGAGCTGCAGCAGGCTCGCGAGAATGCGAGCGCTATTTTTAACGATTCGGAATTGGCGCAGTTGCGCGATGTGTCTCTTAATGGCCCCCCCCGTCCTCATGGGGGTGGCAATATGATGAAACCGCCGTCGCACGGCGGGGGGACATCATCCAAGGACCAGCCCAAGAAAAGTCGCAGCGAAGCGCTGGCGGATTTGAACGCTCTTTTCAAAAAATAGAATTCTGGGGAATTCCCAGAAAAATGCGTTTCGACTCTAAACTTTCATAAAATTATGCCGTTCTCTCTGGTGTTCAGAAACTTCTGAATTATTGATGTTGAATCTGCTGACGCGGCTTATTTCAAACAGTGAAGCTGAATGTCAGGCACGGGAAACTCACGAACCGTGGGCGCGCTGCCGCAGTGTCATTTTCCGCGTCTTTGTATTTCAACTCTCGTGCTGTTTGCAATCTGTCGAATTGACAGTGCATGAACAAGGGTAACACGGGTATCGGAAAGCGACGACAGCCCAAAGGAGTCAGGCATGTTTGGAATATCCAAAAAAAAAGATTTGAAGAGTCAGGATGATAAACACCGGTTTCAGGATTTTCGATCACTTCCGGTTGCTGCATTTGCGGTGGACCGGGAAGGTCGAATTGTCTGGTGGAACGACAGAGTGGCGGCTCTGACGGGGAGAACTGAGAATGAGATGCGCGCAAGTCTGGCAACAGCAGCGTTTTCCAACGGGCGCACCCCGCTTCCCACCGATGACGCACTGAAGTCCAATCGCATGGTGGCCGATGATTCATTTGTGATTTCTCATCGCAATGCACAGGACAGGAAAACGGTGCGATTCTCCGCTGGGCCAATCCTTGATGAAGACGGAGAGCAGATTGGTGCACTGGCGACCCTCGAGGAAAAAGAAGAGGTTAAACAGGTGGACAGCAATCGTGATTTGCATCTGATTCCTACGCCAATAATGAAAATTGACAGAAATTACAATGTTTTGTTTTTGAACAAATCGGGCGCGGATGTGGTGGGATTAACCCCCGAGACTGCGGTGGGAAAAAAATGTTACGACTTGTTCAAAACGCCCCATTGCAACACATCGGAGTGTCGCTGCCGGCAAGCCATGGAACAAAGGGTTATTCGCAACGGAGAGACGGTTGCTGACCCAAACGGTATCAATGTGCCAATTCGTTACACAGGCGCGCCGCTGACCAGTGAAGACGGTGAACTCATTGGCGCAGTTGAGTTTGTTATCGACATATCCGAAGAAAAAAAGGCGATGGAAGAGGCGCAGCTAAAGGTTGATTATCTGAATCGCATTCCAACGCCTGTGATGACGATTGACACGGATATGAATGTGATATTCATGAATCCGGCGGCAGCGGGCGCAGTTGGGAAAACGTCCGATGAGGTGAAGGGGTTGAAATGTTTTAATCTTTTTAACACAGCCCATTGTAATACCGCAGAGTGTCAGGTTAAAAAGGCGATGAACACAGGTCAGGTCAGTACCAGCGACACCATTGCCAGACTGCCCAGCGGTGACCTGCCCATTCGCTACAGCGGCGCCCCATTGTACGATGGACATGGCAAAATAATTGGCGGTCTTGAGTATGTTCTGGACATTTCTAAAGAATACGCTGTGACCGATGGGGTGTCTGAGGTGGCGGAGGCAGCGATAAACGGACAGTTGAGCGCGCGCATTGATGAAACTGAATTTGAAGGAAACTATAAGCGGATTGTGACGGGGTTTAATTCCACCCTCGATGCGGTTGTGCAGCCAATTACAGAGGCGGCGGGCGTGCTCGAGCAGTTGTCCAATTATGATTTGACCGCTCGGGTAACGGGTGAATACATGGGGGACCATGCAAAAATCAAGGAATCTCTGAACGCCACGGCCAGTGCGCTTCAGGAGTCACTGATGCAGGTGCGGGAAGCTGTAAATCAGGTGAACAGCGCCGCGCAGCAAATATCAATAAGCTCTCAGCAGGTCGCTGAGGGTGCATCGGAACAGGCCAGCGCGCTGGAGGAAACGACTTCGAGCATGGAAGAAATGAGTGGAATGACCAAACAGAATGCGGATAACACACTCCAGGCAAAGTCATTGTCAGAATCCACAAAGAAATCAGCGCAGAAAGGCACCGCCGAGATGGAACGGATGCTGGACGCCATGGGAAAAATTAAGACAGCTGCCCAGCGAACTGCAGAAATCATAAAGGATATCAATGATATTGCGTTTCAGACCAATCTGCTGGCCTTAAATGCGGCGGTGGAAGCGGCACGGGCTGGTGACGCGGGCAGGGGATTTGCCGTCGTGGCTGAAGAAGTGCGCAATCTGGCGGGTCGCGCAAAGGATGCCGCACAAAACACCGAGCGTCTGATTAAGGAATCGGTTTCACTGGCCGAGGGCGGACAGCAGATATCGGCCGATGTGAGCACGAATCTGGGTGAAATGGCTGTGGCTGTTGAGAAAGTGACCAGTATCATAGCGGAGATTGCAGTCGCCAGCGCTGAGCAGTCTCGAGGTATTGAGCAGGTGAATAAGGCGATGGTGGAAATGGATCAGGTTACCCAGCGTTCAGCCGCTAATTCTGAAGAATCGTCCAGCGCGGCAGAAGAGCTGGCTGGGCAGGCGCAGGAGCTGGCGGCCATGATTGGGAAATTCCATCTGGGCAATGATTCACGTCGGATTCGGGCAACGTCCCCGGTTATCCATGACAGCCAGAAGCGGCATCGGCGCCAACCAGCGTCAAACGGAATCGGGGCAGTGCACCATGAAATGATACCCATGGATGACGACCAGGATTTTGCAGAATTTTAACAGAGGAAGATGTAATTTGCGCGTGTGATTAAATTTCAGAGATTTCCTTTTCCTTGGCAGCGATGATGGTATCCACATCAGCCACGCCTTCGTCAGTCATATCCTGAATTTTTTTCAGTGCCTTGGCCACATCGTCCTTGGGGGCGTCGCCGGATGATTCCAGATCCTTCAACAATGAATTGCAGTCACGGCGATGGTTGCGAATGGCGATTTTTGTTTCTTCGCCGTTCTTTTTTACCAGCTTAATCAGGTCCTTGCGTCTTTCATCGGTGAGCGGCGGAACGGGAATACGAATCAACTCAGCATCGGAATTGGGATTTAACCCCAGATCTGAAGACTGAATCGCTCTGTCAATTGCCGAAACGATGGTGCGGTCAAATGGCTTTATCACGATAAGCCTTGGTTCAGGGGTGGAGATGGTCGCCAGCTGATTGAGCGGGGTTTGCGCACCGTAATAGTCCACTCGGATGGAATCCAGAATGGCTGGGTTGGCCCGTCCGGTTCTGATTCTGGAAAGGTTACTTTTTAGAGCGTCCTTCGACTTGCTAACAGACTCACTCATTGTATCAAACACTTCATCGATCATTTTTTTTCTCCTTACAAACAACCCGTCTGTTTGAAATCCGGCAGATTGTACCCGCACTGGTCATAGATGTCGACAGAGAATTTGTGCCAAATCATTTGGGGAGTTTCACCCAGAAGACGCTGCCACCACTGTCGCCGGGGCGCATACCCACTTCTCCACCCATGGCTTGAGCGAGGTGCTTTACAATGGCCAGCCCCAGCCCCGTGCCGCCCATCTCGCGGGAACGCCCTTTGTCTACGCGGTAGAATCGCTCGAACAGTCTTTCGCGATGAACCTCCGCGACACCGGGACCGTTGTCTTCGACCTCAATGATGACGCGTGCGCCGGATTGATACCCTCGAACGCAAATAACGCCATTTTCAGGGGTATATTTGACCGCATTGTCGAGCAAATTAAACAGAATTTGGTCAATGGCTCTGGCATCCGCCATTACTTCGATGTCAGCACAAGGTTCCACTTCGATGGTTTGATGTCGGTCAAGTGCCTTGGTTTCGAGCGCAGAGCTGGCTCGCCGAAGTACCAAAGACAGGGTGAGCGGAGCCTTCTTCAGCTCCAGCTTATCCTCCTCAATACGTGCCAAATCAAGAAGATCTGCAATCAGACTGGTTAAGCGCTCGGAATTGGACACAATTGAGTTAAGGAACTTCGCTGCCATCGATTTGTCTTCAAGCGCGCCGTCCAGAAGTGTCTCGGCATTCGCCCGAACGACGCTGATCGGTGTTCGAAGTTCGTGGGAAACATTGGAAACAAAATCACGGCGCACGCTTTCGAGACGCCGCAGCTCCGTCACATCCATCAGAACCACCACATATGCGGCTGAATTCAGGCACACCACTTTGGCAAGTACCTTTCTGGGCGTAGCCACGCCAATGTCAAACTCCGCACTCTTGGTATCCCCCGGCGCGAGCGAGTCGAGCAACTCAATCAACCCTGGAACGCGAATCGTTTCAAGCAGCGTTTTTCCCACCGGTTCCCGACCAAGCTCAAGCAGCATCAGCGCTGCGGAATTGATTACTGTTACCCGTTTTGACGCGTCCAACGCAATGACCGCCTCGCCCATCCCTTCGAGCACCGCCTCAAAGCGATCCCGTTCGACCGCGAGTTCCTGAACGCTCTCTTCAAGTTTTTCGCTGAGGGTTTGCAGTGACGATGTCAGACCGGAAAATTCAAATTCCGCGTGCACCTGTGTGTTGTCGCGTTTTCCCTCGGCAAGACGCTGGGCATATCGAACCAGCGATTGGAGCACCCTTGTAAAGTACACCGAGAAAAAGAGCGCCAGCAAGAGCGACATAACCAGAACAATGAGACCACCTACCAGCAGGGAGCTGTAAAGTACTGCCAGCGCTTCATCCACTTCCTTTAACGGCTTTGAGACACGCACGACCCCACTGGTCAGTTTATTTGAGAATCGTGTTGCCCCATAGAACATTTCAAAGCCGATTGTGGTGCTATATCTGTGAGAAACGCTATCGCCGTTTTTTAAGGCAGATATGACTTCGGGGCGGTTACTGTGGTTCTGTACAACTTTTACCTGCTCAGCTGTCAGGTCGGTATCGCCAATAACCGTGCCGTCCTTTAAAATAATAGTGTAGCGGAAATCAGCGGCGTTTTCCAAATCGTGAACAAGTTGTTGCCCCCGTTGAATTTCAATGGCGTCGAGCGCCTCGCTGACATATAACGCGGCTAAATGGCTTTGCCGAAGAAGCTCCTGTTCCACCCGCAGCTGGATATTGCTTTTGAGCTCGCTGGAAAGATACGCACCCGCGACGAGTACGCCAAAGAGTACCACGGCAAAGATGGCGATAAACAATCGCAACCTGAAGCTGAATTTCACACGCTGCCCTCGTTGAGCTTTCCGACAAATCGATATCCCACACCGCGAACCGTCTCAATATATGCCCCGGCTGCGCCAATTTTTTCGCGCAATCGTTTTACGTGCGTGTCAACCGTCCGGGTTGTCACATCGGCATTGATATCCCATACGTCACATAGCAGAACCTCACGGGTTTGGACTCGCCCCTTGCGATGAAACAGCGTTGTAAGCAGATTGAATTCGAGCGCCGTGAGCACAGATTCAACGTCGTTGACCCATACGCGATGTGCGGGAATGTCAATTTTGAGCGCACCAAAAACAATCTCCTCCCCTGTCGATTCCTTAGCGGTACTTCGCTTTAGCAGAGCCTTTACTCGCAGCAAAAGCTCTCTCACACTAAAGGGCTTGGTGACATAGTCATCTGCGCCAACCTCAAATCCAATGACGCGATCTATTTCTTCACTTTTGGCAGTGAGCATGAGTACAGGGATTTCGGCGGTTTTGGGATTGGCACGCAACCGTCTGCAAATTTCGATGCCCGAGATGTCGGGCAGCATCAGGTCCAGGATTACCAGCTCGGGTATGGGGGGTGATTCCAACTGGGCCAAACCGTTTTGACCGTCCAGAGATGCTTTTACCAGGTACCCTTCTTTTTTCAGGTTGTACGCAAGTATCTCTGAAAGGTCCTTTTCATCTTCGATTACGAGTATGCAAGTTTCCATGAACTCTTCTATATTCCTGAATTGTGACGATTGCGTTACAGAATGCCACAGTTGTGCAACAAATTTCGATTGGGGTCAACATGTGTCTTTGCGCTGCAATCAATCCGAATAGCACATGCTCACTGAACCGCCGGTAATGTTGTAGGCACGATTGCCTCGGTCGCCCTGTCCGTTATAGTCGCAGTAGTTTTCGGTGACGATGGTGCCACCGCTGAGGGTGAGGTTTTGCAACGTGACATTGAATGATGTTTGATACGTGCCGTTTTCTGTATTGGTGGAGTCGTTACTCAGGTAGACACGATTGCCGCCGTTTACCATTCCTGACTCCGCTGCAATGGTGGTGTTGTACGCGTTCTGCAGCAGGATTGCATCGTTGTTGGTCCCCGAAATATCAACGTTGTCAATGGTCAGGCCACCGCTGCCGGACACCGAGAAGATGCCTCTGCCGCCTCCCCGTGCATAGACACTTTTTACGTGAATGTTATTCGCAGGCCAGTCATCGCCGATTTTTCCATTGTCGTTGGCCACCCTGAACGCCGCATAGCCCTGTTCGAGATAGGCGCATTCATCACAGGTTACTGAATTGACCTCCGCGTTAACTGAATGGTTGAATATCAGGCCGCATCCCCCTGTGTGATCGCCTACAAATTCATTGATGGTAATACCGTCCACCCCATAGGTTTCGACGCCGTGAGACCCCGATGATGTCACCTTTATGTAATCGATAGTCAGATTTTTTACCAGCGGCGGAAAGTTGGGCCATTGGGGATTATTGTCAATACGCACGCCCTCCCATGAATCCAGCGACAAATCCATTTCAATGTGACCCAGATGAATGTTGCCGGTCTCCCTGAAAAACATCCCATACGCCGGGGTACCCGTCACCCGGGCGTTGGGAATATCAATATCGGTTTTGCCCCGTGCGTAGAAGGGCGACATGTCGCTGCCGGGGCTGCCCTGCACATCGATGGTGCCGCAGACATTCAATATAATGTAACTGGGAATGCTTAGCCGCTGATTCGCAGCCATGACGCCATCTCCCTTCACCAGCATACTCTGTTTGACGGTGCGGTTCTGATCAAGCACCTTGAACCCCTCCGACATGGCAGTCATCATATCGGTTCCAGACCAGTTTTGCTGCCCGTTGGCGGTGGTGACCGTCCAGGTGTCGCCGGCTTTGGCGACGACTGCATCATACACGATTGACTGATCATCACATGAGAACCATGTCCCGTCGGTATCGGTATCGGTATCGGTATCGGTATCGGTATCCGTATCCGCATCAGCATCAGCGTCTGTGTCGGAGTCTGAATCCGTGTCTGTATCAGTGTCGGCATCCGTATCCGCGTCAGTATCTGAATCTGTGTCGGTATCTGAATCTGTATCGGTATCCGCATCCGTGTCGGTGTCTGAATCTGAATCGGTGTCCGTATCGGTGTCGGTGTCGGTGTCTGAATCTGAATCGCTGTCGGTGTCTGAATCTGAATCGCTGTCGGTGTCGCTGTCGGTGTCGCTGTCGGTGTCGGTGTCGGTGTCGGTGTCGGTGTCTGAATCGGAATCGGAATCGGAATCGGTATCCGCATCAGTATCATTGTCGGCATCGGTATCGGTATCGGTATCGGTATCACTGTCCGAGCTACTGGCAGTGCCATTGTCACTCCCGTTTGAACCTTTTTCGCCGCATCCCTGCGCGGTGATTACCACGCCCATCAATAGAAACATCATTACTACGCGTGTAAGAATCATTTCGCATCTCCTTTGCAGTTGATATTTTAGCAGGGATTTCAATCGAATTGTCATTACAAAAACAAATCCGACATTTTCAGCCCTGGGAGAAACACCATATCGCTACGGCAGTTGCATATCCCATCGAGAGCGGCGCCAACTATTGGCAAATGCGCTCTCATCCGAAAACCAGGCCCGGCCCAGGGATTCGGATGCATCGAGAAACAGTACAAAATCCAGCTGTCGATCGCTGCGAGTGCGTGAGATGCCGTACAGCTTTGCAATTTCATTGGCGGGGAGCGTCTGTCGCCCCATAATCTCAACCAGGTTGATATGAAGTCCTTCGCCACTTTTATCTGGACGATATGAGCGCCAGACCAGTTCCGTGCACACGAGAGCGTGATCCGTGGCAAAATCGAAATTAAAGTCGTAGGGTTTTCCTTCAAACTCAAATGCCTGAAGTATCGCGAGTGCTTTGCGCAAACGACTGACACTGGGGCGCATGGCTGCCATATAGTCTCCGGCGGAATGGGTCAGCGTATTAAAGACCACGCCTTCCCCAATGGCCTCAATCAGGAGATAATAGTCATCACCAGAATTTCTGCGGGTATACTGCCGCCATTTATCAGGGTAGCGTTGCGCCAGCAATTGCGTAAACTGCCGGGTTTTTCCGTTCGATGCTTCCAGCACCCATTTGTGCACTTCAGGGGTATCAAAATAGGTGTTCAGGGTTGCCTGCGTGCCCACATATAAAATGGCATGGGGCCAGAATCCGGGCAATCCTGCATTGCTTAAATACCAGTTTTTGCGGGTGAGCAGTACATCCCCTGGCCGTAGCATCCCAATCGCGGTTTTGTGCTGCGCGGGTGTAATCAGGTACTTTCCAATTCGCCGAAGCCGCGTATTGCCCATTGCCTGTGCAACCCGCTTCTGGGCTGGAAGCCACTGCCGTCGCACTTGTCGCTTGAGAGGCTGAATGTCGGCTCGAAACCCGGCCCATGCCTTCTGATAAACAGCGCATTTTGAGAGAGTCCGTTCGTCTCTTTCAATGTTTTTCAGCAGTATTGACGCCCCTGTGGCGGGTACAATCTGCGAAAGTGGCATTGTCTGCCGAAGCCATTTCAAATATTGTCCGGCGGATAAGATGCGTGTCAGCGTATCGTAGCCGGTTACCTCCTCTTTAAAGACACTGAAGTTATTGTTTGGCAGATTGGCTTTGGGGTGCGGGCTGTTTAGAAAGTGTTCCACACTTTTATTTCGGCCAATGGCCTGTGTCGCCATCAGTGCGGTTCGGTACATGGCGATTTCGGATGCGTACATGAGTAAGAAGCTGCTCACATGCGCATTCCGTTGCAGCCGTGATGGGTCGAACCGATACCAGTCCTCGTGAAACGCGCGAACCTGGTCCATGGCAAAAGCGGTGTCATACAGTGTCTGCCATACCTGCAGCATTTCCTGTTCAGCGGATGCATTGAGCACGCCCCCGTCTTTAATAAACCACGAATGTCGATCATCGATAAAATCGGTGACCATTTTCAAGGTGGCATTGAGCGACTGATAACGCGCGATATCGATTCCGAACGCGTCTGAATATTCTGTGCTGGAAAGCTGCGTCAGAGGGGACGGTTTTTCCAGCATATATATGCCAAAGCGCACCGCCACCGCAAAAAGGCACAGCGCTGTGAGTATCACCACCCGTTTGCGAACTTTTCTTTTCTCCGCATCTTCAACAAACGCTGTGCCCTGCAGCATGCGACCCAGGGGCAAGAGGGCAAAACTGAAAATAAGTACCGCGGTTACGATGCCAAGGGTCATGGGAATAAAAGTCATTTCGCTGTCCGAGAACCAGTATCCGGCAACAATGCCGATGGACAGTGGGATGCCCCAGTGGCCAAGACGGCTCAGGACGCGTCCGGTTTCCTGAAGTAGTAGAGTACGCCTGATTTGTCTGTACATGGAATTTTCCTCAGTGAGTTATTTGCATGTCAATTGTCATTGTTTAGGGTCTAGAACGCGCTTCCAATCGAAAAATACCATGCCCACAGTTCCTCGGCCAGTTTGCTGGATGAGGATGAATCTTCCCTCAAATGCCGGTTTCGGTTGAGATTGATGCCAACATCAAAGGCGAGGGGTCCAACTGGCGTATTGTAGTGGAGCCCGGCGCCAACTGTGGGCCGCAGTCTGAACCGGGCCGATTCAACCCAGCTGTTGACCAGAAAACTGTCAGTATTTCGCCATAGATTGCCTGCTTCGCCAAACATTACGCCAACAATGTTCTTTCCAAAATCATGTCGCAGTTCCGAACGAAGCAGAAACATCGCTTCGCCACCTAACTCCTGTACCAGTTTTCCGGGAACCCCTGACTCGTCCGTTGGTTCGTACCGGGGGCGAATGTCTTCAGGACGCAATGTATCTGATCGAAATCCGCGCAACGTACTGACACCGCCCAGGTAAAAATATCGGTCTGCCCATGCAATGGAATTTTCTTCAAGGTGAAAAATATATCCGATAGTCGCAGACAACGCGAGTACATTGCGTTTGTCGACAAATGGGATATATCCGGATAAAGTGCTCTGAAAGCGAATATATCTGGATCGTTGGTCCACGCCGTCTTCCTGTTGTGCTGTGTATTTATCCAGAGAATGAACATAATCGCCCTTTAATGCGAGAAAG
>JAFGWT010000380.1 GCA_016937015.1 Deltaproteobacteria bacterium
GCGCTGGGGCGTACTGGCGCTGCTCATCTTTCTGGTGCCCACAACGCTCATTTTCCATGCCTTCTGGGCCGTGCCACCAGAGATGCAGCAAATGCAGATGATCAACTTCATGAAAAACCTGGCCATTGGCGGCGCCCTGCTCCTCACCTTTGTGCACGGTGCAGGCCCCCTCAGCATTGACGCCAGACAACTTCGCGTTCACAGCGCCGGGGCATAACAGGCTGTCAGCATGTCGCGCTGCGCCTGAATACCATTCACTGCTGGACCGCAAGGGTCAAACCGAGGCCAAACGTCGCGAGGGAATACCCGTACGTGCCGGAAGAGGTATCGCCATATGAATGCATTCGAACACGCAGATAGTGAAAAGAAAATTCCACCCCCGGACGAATTGTCTTACCGGCCAGAAACGCTGCCCCGATGACAATATTTCCGCCCCAGCCATATCCATTGTCTTCGTTGTCGTAATTGGCAACCACCGATGCGACGCCCGAATTTATCACAGCGTAAAGGTGTTGTGGCGCCCACGGCAGCCCCATCGCGAAATGGGGCCCGACCATTCGAAAACGAACCTTTTGGGCATCCCGTTCAGATATGCGCTCCTCGTTGTTCTGTATTGAATCAAGCGCCATGGATTTCAAATATCCCCCCGCATAAAACAGCCCCATCCCGATTCTGTCATTCACCAGTGTCCCCAAATCCATGCCCCATGTATATCCAGGACCATCATACCGGGAGACCTGAGGCCCATAATGCAAATCTGAAAACCGGGGGCCGGCTTCAAATGCCGTCTCTCCTTCGGCCAGATGGAGAATCCCGGCATTCGCTGCGAGGCGTCCCCGAAGATAAAAATGATTCATCCAAAATCGGTCACCAGCCGTGTCACGCCGGGATGAGTGTGCCGGAGATGCCGCCAGTACGGCCCCTGAAACCAGTGTTACCGCCAGAACAAGTATTAACCGTATCCATTTCAGCGTTCGAGACCCAATTTGCGCGTCGCTCACATATTCAGCAAACCGGCTGGGCCTGCGACCCGTGCGACACCAATTGAATCCCCCTGATTTGCTCATACCTGAACCCGCTCTTCCTGCGTTTCCGTGAGGACATCCCCATATTGAGCAAGGCGGGGATTGACAATATCGCAGAGGAAGGCATCCACCTGCGCCACACTGAGACCGATAAACCGCACCGGATCTCCGGCAATGGACTGGAGTTCCGCGGCATCAAGGGGAATGCGGTCGTCGGCCGCCAGACGGTCCAGTAAATCGTTCGGTCGACCTTCGTCCTTAACCAGTCGGGCCACTTCCACTGAATGGTCCCGCACCACCTCATGGGCCACCTGTCGGCTGGCGCCCTTCTCCACCGACGCCATCAGAATCTCTTCAGTGGCAAGGAATGGCAGCTCCACTTTCATGCGGTTGTTGATGGCTGCGGTATTGGCAATCAAACCACCGCCCACATTGATAAGCAGACCCAGCACCGCATCGGTCAACAAAAACGCCTGAGGAATATCCATGCGACGGATGGCAGAGTCGTCCAAAGTGCGCTCCAGCCACTGATTGGCATGAGTGGCGTGAAAGTTGGCGGGCAGATTCATCAGTTTGCGCGCAAGGGAACACATCCGTTCTGATCGCATCGGATTGCGCTTGTATGCCATCGCTGACGAGCCCACCTGTTTTTTCTCAAAGGGTTCGTCCAGCTCCTTGAGGCCTGACAACAGCCTGATATTCGTGCCCACCCAATGGGCGCTGGCACCAATCCCCGCCAGCACTTCGACAATTTTGGTATCAAGTTTTCGGGGATAAGTCTGGCCAGTCACCGCGAACGAACGTTCAAATCCCAATTTTTGGGAAACCATCTCATCCAGCTTGAGCACCTTTTCCTTATCGCCCTTAAACAGCTTTAAAAAAGTGGCCTGGGTCCCGGTGGTTCCCTTGGCGCCCCTGGCGTGGATTTGTTTTTCCACCCATTCAAGGGCGTCCAAATCCATCAGTAAGTCCTGAATCGCCAGAGTGAACCGCTTGCCCATGGTGGTGGGCTGGGCCACCTGAAAATGCGTGGCGCCAAGAACAGGGACACCCTTTAGACGCTCCACCGTTTGCGCCAGACCGGAGATGGCCTTGATCAGATCCCGCTTAATTGACGCCAACGCGTCCCGCTGAATGGACAAATCCGTATTGCACACCACATACTGGCTGGTGGCGCCCAGATGAATAATGCCCGCAGCCTTTGGCGCCTGACCCCCATAGGCATACACATGCGCCATCACATCGTGCCGAAGTTCCTTTTCCTTTGCGGCGGCGGTGTCGTAATCGATTTCGGTGTCATTGGCCTTCATGTCTAAAAGGGCTTCCTCTGTGATAATTTCCGTCAGCCCCAGTTCCCGCTGTGATTCCGCCAGCGCAATCCAGCATTTTTTCCATGTGCGGAATTTATTGTCGGGGCTGAACAGCGCCTGCATATGTTTGCTGGTATAACGGCTCACCAGTGGTTCGGTATATAAATCAGTTCCCATAAAACACTCCTTCCGGTTGTCATCTCACGTAATGTCTTGCAGAGATGGGCTTCCTTCTATTAGTCAAAGCTGCCACCGTTGTCGAGACCGGGATTGGCAAAGCGGTCTTTTTTAACTCAATCCATTGTCATTTCAACTATGTAGAGACTCCACTCTGTACAGTGTAACTGTTTTCCGGTATTCTTATAAACTGGACACTGGATGTCCCAATTTTTTGAAATTAATTCTGCAGGCATTTGGGGGCAGCCCCCCAGGCGGCAGAGACGATTGGAGCCTTAGTTTTGAGACACTTTTATTTACTTACCCTGTTGTTATTCCTCTTCACTGCATGTGCTTCAAATACGCCATCCGGCACCGGGCTTTTGGGGTGCAGCGACGGTCAGCTGTCATGCGACGGCAACCAGCTTAAAATTTGCGATGCCAACAAATGGATGCCTTCAGAAGATTGCGCCGCTCGGTCGATGATGTGCACTGTCATTGAAGGGGCGTATGATTGCTACGCACCCGATGAAATTCCTTCGGGGGACAGTGACTCCGATACCGACGCCGATTCGGACAGCGACGCCGATTCCGACAGTGACAGTGATGGCGATTCCGACAGTGACACCGATTCGGACAGCGACGCCGATTCTGATTCCGATTCCGACAGCGATTCGGATTCTGACTCGGACTCTGATTCCGACAGCGACTCAGATTCTGACTCCGACAGCGATTCGGACTCTGACTCCGACAGCGATTCGGACTCTGACTCCGACAGCGATTCGGATTCTGACTCCGACAGCGACTCCGATTCTGACTCCGACTCTGATGCGGACATTGAGCCGGTCGACTATCCCTTCCCCACGCTAAATGGCGAGACCCGGGTGAAAAAAGACTGGACCCCCGCACTGCTCAGCACCTGGGCGGGTATCAAATCCCGAAACATCGACGCCTACGCCGTACCCCTGGTGCACCGGCCCAAATCCGAAGAGCCCCACGATGCGGTATCAGAAGGTGTGGGCTATGGCATGCTCGTGGCCCTGTTCAACAACGACCAGCAATACTTCAACAAAGTCTGGGGCGCCGGCGAAGACCACATGTGGTGGGAATATTTTTACAACTGGCGCTGCAACGAACAGGGCGAGGTCATCGGGGAGAATGCCGCCACGGACGCCGATGAAGACATTGCGATGGCGCTTATTTTTGCGGATCATCTGGTGCAGCGGGGCATATGGGAAGCACACAGCCACAATGGCGTCACCTACTACGACAGGGCGCAATCTGTGGTGAAAGCCATCTGGGACAACATGATTCACGATTAC
>JAFGWT010000381.1 GCA_016937015.1 Deltaproteobacteria bacterium
GAATTTGATTTTCCGCACCACTTTGTCAGTTCGTAAATCGAATAGAAAAATGATTCCCTTTTCGTCCTGAACCATCGCGACCTGGTTTTGGGAAACAGCTGTCACGTCGGAGGCCTCCCTGAGCTTTTTGGGGAGATGTGCGATGTGATCCGGGGAGGAAAGGGCGTATCCCTCAAGCAGGCCGACCATGGCGGGCGTTGATGTCGTGTCCGGGCTCGGGTTGCCGCCGGGAGTGCAGCCTGTGCCGGCGGCGAGGCATGTCAGCAGCAGCCCCGCGGCGATTGGGGTCATTCTGCGATAAAATGTCCGACCGATATGTTGCATTTGGCCGGGTATCTGAAAATATTGCAGCATGGGTATCGCCTCATGGGTGAGACTGCCAAAGTTATGTGCGGAATGCAAAACATGATTCCTTTATCCGGTTATTTTATCGGATTATTTCGTAAAAATTTTTTTTAACCCCCAATAGAAGTGTAGCGGCACTTTTTTTGGGCGCGATGCAGTGCGTGCGCATGGACGGATGGGGTGAGTGCTGCACTGCCAACGCGGTACATGGGCTGCCCCTGGGCGTCTGAGACGTTCAGTCTGGCAACATTTTTCCACCTGGCACAGCCGGGCGCTCTCGGTTTGGTGTCAGACCAGAAAAGTTGACTCGCATTTGGCTCTTTATGAACGGGAACTGAAACTGTACAATGGATGCGGGGAAACGAAAGGATAGCAAATGAAGATTTGGTTTGTTTTATTGGCGATACTGACTTTTTCATCGATTGGCTGCAGTGTAACGCCGGGCACTGGAATGGATTCGTCGGATGCGGATGCAGACAGCGACAGTGACGGGGATGCGGATGCCGACACCGACAGCGACGGTGACAGCGACAGCGATGGCGATGCAGATAGCGACAGTGATACGGACAGTGATACAGACAGTGATGGGGATTCCGATTCGGACAGTGACAGCGATGGGGACAGTGATGGGGACAGTGACACGGATACCGATACGGACAGTGATGGAGACAGTGATGGCGACAGCGATACGGACAGTGACGCGGATACGGACAGTGATTCCGATACGGATACGGATGCCGAAGTGGATACCGAACCTGTCACTGTGGAGCTGGATGACAACACGGGACTGTGCACTCTGGATGGGGTGTCGGAGAGCACCAACGCCGGGTTTTCGGGCACAGGCTATCACAATGGGGACAACAGTGTGGGCTCGGCCATTGAATGGTCGATTCATGCGCAAATCGATGGGGATGTTGCGTTGGCCTGGACATTTGCCAACGGTGGTTCCGGGGCACGGGACGCAGACCTCTCTGTAAACGGAGAAAACATATCGACCCTGAATTTTGGCGCCACTGGGGACTGGACCACCTGGCAGTCGGTGACCCAAAGCGTGTCTCTGAGTCGGGGCGAAAACACGATTCGTCTCGCGGCGTCAGGGGCGGATGGGCTGGCCAATATTGATGTGCTGACGGCAACCGGGCCAGCCATTTCGGTGGGAAACTGCGGGGCGCCGGATGGAGATTCCGACACGGATACCGATACCGATACGGACAGCGATTCAGATACGGATTCGGATACGGATTCGGATACGGACAGTGACAGTTGTCCCACGCCTTCGGCGGGCAAGTACCAGATGGAGGATTTGGACAGAGGGGTTGTGGCAGTGAGCAGAGGCGCCGGGGTATATGTGGGCTGGCGCATGATGGGATATGAATACGACCGGGAGAATCCATCCAATGTGGCCTACAATCTGTATCGGGATGGCGAGAAGATTGCGACAGTGACGGATTCCACCAACTATCTGGACAACGGCGGGTCCGCCGCCTCAAAGTATGCGGTGAGTGCGGTGATTGGCGGCGCGGAATGTGCCAAATCGAAGGAAGCGGGGGTGATGGCAAACAATTACATTCGCATTCCCCTTTCGGCGCCAGGCAGCCACGAAGCCAATGACGCCAGCCCAGGCGATCTGGATGGGGATGGAGAGTATGAGATTGTACTCAAATGGCAGCCCGCCAACGCGAAGGACAATTCGCAGGCGGGGGTGACGGATAATACATTTATCGATGGTCTGAAGCTTGACGGCACCCGGATGTGGCGCATCGATTTGGGACCCAATATTCGCTCCGGGGCGCACTACACCCAGCATTCGGTGTACGACTTTGATGGTGACGGCCGCGCGGAAGTGGCCTGCAAAACCGCGCCGGGGACCAAAGACGGAACCGGGAGCTTCCTCTCCAGGGGGCCCGCCGCCAATGACGACGACGGCCGCGTGTATCGCAACAGCGATGGATACATTCTGGATGGGCCTGAATACTACACGGTATTCGACGGTGAAACCGGGGCCGAGCTGGCGACAATTGGATATCCGGTCCCCAGAGGCAATGTGGGGGACTGGGGGGACACCTACGGTAACCGTCTGGACCGATTCAATGGCGGGGCATCGTTTGTGACCGATGCCGGCAATTCCGCCAGCGGACGGCCCAGCATTATTCATCAGCGGGGGTATTATACCCGGATGACCATCAGTGCCATGAACTTCAGGGACGGTCAGCTCTCCGAAGTGTGGACCTATGACAGCGACAGGGATCCCGGTGGCTTTGGCCAGGGCAATCACTCATTGATGACCGTTGACGCTGATGGCGACGGCGCCATGGAACTGATTCCCGGATCTGCGACCATTGGCAGTGATGGCCGATTCCGTTGTTCCACCGGTATGGATCACGGCGACGCGCTGCATATTGGTGAGTTGATTGTCGGATATGCGGTACCGCTGGTGTTTATGCCCCACGAGGGAAAGGGCGGACACGATCTCCATCGGGCAGACAACTGTCAGTTCATTTTTAATCTGACAGGGGGCGACGATAACGGTCGTGGGGTGGCGGAGTACGTGAGCGCCGGCAACACTGCCAGTGCAAGTTGCACCAGCAGCAAAGGTGGCAGCGTCAATTGCAGTGATGGGAAGGGGACGGCGCCTTCAGCGGGAAGCAATCATCTGATATACTGGGATGCGGACGAGTTGCGGGAACTGCTGGATGGCGCGGTTATTTCCAAAGGGGGCGGCGGGACCATACTTACGGCGGATGGCTGTGCCGGCAACAACGGTACCAAAAACAACCCATCTTTAACCGCAGACCTTTTCGGTGACTGGCGCGAAGAGCTGGTGGTTCGCGAGTCGAACAACGGTGGACTGCGCGTTTACACCACCACCGATGTCACCGCCCATCGCTTCTACACCCTGATGCATGACCCCACTTACCGGATGCAGGTAAGTTTTGAGCAGTCATCGTACAACCAGCCGCCCCATCTGCCATTCCACATGGGCGTGGGTATGGAAATGCCGCCCACTCCCGACATCCACGTCAAATAACGCTGAACAATCTGGGTTTGACTGTAGAGCTGGTTTGAATCCGTGGGCGGTTTTTAAAGCAGTATTCGGTTGATTCGCTGGCAGAAATCGAAATCCGGCGGGATTTCGATGGTGTCTACGGCGATGACGGGCACTGCGCCCATCAGGGCATTGCATGCGAATACGGCGTCGGCGCTGGTCAGCGTTTCCAGCGTCAGGGGGGTTATCCGGAACGGTTCATTCCATTCCTCAAGGACACCCTTGACGGCGGTTTGGAACGTGCCTTCGAGAAAGTGGTCTGACATGGGGAACAGCCAGTCTGTGCCCATGCGGCAGAATATATTGGCGGTGTTGGTTTCGGAAACCGTGCCGTCAACGTTACATATGAGCGCTTCGTCTTTGTTGTTCTCAGCTGCCCATTTGCCCGCCAGACGGTAGAACATGTAGTTCATGGTTTTGTGACTCGCCAGATGGGAGTGGCGACGATGGGGATAGTGCGCCAGTCGTAAACCGCTGTTGGGCCGGGATTCCAGCCGATGCCGGTAGGGGCGCGCGGTGACTGTCAGGGTGTAGGGGAGGGCGCCGGCGTCGTGTTTTTGGGCCGCCGCAAGAATTTTCACCGCAACTGTTTGTGCGCCCATTTGGTTTTTGTGGATGACTTGCAGGATGACATCTTTCCAGCTGATGCAGGGGGGCGGTCCAGAGAAGCACACCCGCCAGGCCCTTTCAAATCGCGCCATGTGCAAATCGAGCAATTGGGGCTCGCCGTTTGTCACTCTGATGGTTTCAAAAAAGCCATAGCCATAAAGGAAGCCTTCATCTTCGATGGAAATGGTCGTGTCGCCGGTTTTTTGAATCAGCCCATCGCGCCAGAGGAATGCCGGTGCCTCGGCCGGCTGGGATTGACCGTTCTGAATGGCGCGCATCAGGGTTTGGCCTTTGTCGAGGGTTTCCTGATATTCGGCAGCGGCGTTGGAGTCATACACAATTCCGCCGCCCACCGAGAATACCAGGCGGCCCTTTGAAACGGTGGCAGTGCGAATGGCAATGGATAAATCCATTGTGCCGTGGAAACTCAGGTAACCGATGGCGCCGGTGTAAATGTGACGGCGCACGGGCTCCAGTTCGTCGATGATTTCCATGGCTCTGATTTTGGGGCAGCCGGTAATGGAGCCCCCGGGAAACGTGGCGCGAATCAAATCAACAGCGTCTTTTTCATCTTCGAGGATGCCGGTCACAATGGATAACATGTGATGCACGTTTTGGTAGGATTCCACGCGCCGGTGTTCCCTGACTTCAACGGAACCGGCCTTGCAGACTTTGCCAATATCGTTTCGAAGCAGGTCCACTATCATTGACAGTTCGGCGTTGTCCTTGGGGCTTTGCAGCAGATCTTCGACCAGCGCAAGGTCGCGTGTTTCAGTGTCGCCGCGGGGGCGTGTGCCCTTGATGGGACGCGTTTCAACGACGAGGTGATTCATTCCGCTTTGGGTGTCTGTCTCGGGTTTCAGTTTGATGAACCGCTCCGGCGAGGTGGACAGTATCTGGTGGTCCCCAGGGTTGAGAAAGGCAAAAAAAGCGGCTGGATTTTCCCTGAACATTTTTTCGAAGAGTAAAAAGGGATTGCCGCCAAACGCCCCATCGAACCGTTGGGACATATTGACCTGGTAGACATCTCCCTGGGCAATATAGCCGCGAATGGTGTCTATGGCGTCCGTGTAGGTTTCGGATGTGAAGCGTGATTTAAAGGGCGATGGGGTGGGGGCTGTGGCATCCAAAGCGTCCATGGCAGTGTTCAGTGTGGTCATGAATCGTTGGATGCGTTCTTCGGCCACATGGTCGGCATCCGAGAAAGAGAGCGGCGCGAAGAGCGTATCGGTATTTTTCTTTAAGTCGCGAACTGCCAGCACAGCGGGCAGTGTCATGTGCAGGTCGGGCAACTGCAGGTCGTCAATGCTGGTTTTGGGCAGTTCCTCCAGGGCGTCCTTCAGGTCGTATGAGAGATAGCCCAGCAGACCGGTTTCGATGGGATGTGGGGTGGTTTGAGTGAACGTGTAGCGGTGGTGCAGTCGTTGCAGCGCGTCGAAGGGATTGCAGGAAATATCGTGCCTTTTTCCAGCGCACTCAAAGGTTGCCGTTTGTTGCCGGGTGGAGAGCGTCAGCAGCGGAAAGACGCCCAGAATGTGATATTGGGCACAATCCATGTTGCCGCCACTCAGCAGCGCCACGGTGCCAGGCAGCTGCGAAAAGGGGCGAACGACGTCGAGAAAGTCTGCGGGCAGGTGCACTGATACGGTGTGCACCCTGCGAATCTGTGAAGGCAGTTCGTTGGCTATCAGGTTGTCTAGCGCTGTGGTCATGGCAGCTGTCCATTCAGTGAACCGGTATTGAGGAAATTCTCGATGATGGAAAACCCGTGCTCGGTTAAAAAGCTCTCGGGATGAAACTGAACGCCATGGAGAGGGGCGCTTCGGTGTGACAGGCCCATGATGACGTTGTCGTCGGTGGTTGCAGTGATTTCAAGGGTCGCCGGCACATTCGCCGCCGCAAGGGAGTGATACCGCGCCACCTGGAGTGGCGAAGGCACGTTGTTGAAAATGCCGCGGCCGCAGTGCTGTATCAGACTGGTTTTGCCATGAATGGGCTGAGGGGCCATGACTGTTGTGCCGCCAAAGGCTTCATTGAGGCATTGCATGCCGAGGCAGACGCCGAGAATGGGGGTGTGACAATGCATTGCCTTTATCAGCGCTGTCGAGATGCCGGCAGCCCTGGGGCCTTTGGGGCCGGGACTGATGAGAATGTAATCCGGTGGGTGCTGGATGATTTCTTCGAGGCCCATTTTGTCGGCGCGAACGACGGTGGTGCTGAGCGGGTATTGCCGAAACATTTGAACCAGGTTGAATGTGAACGAATCGTAGTTGTCGATGACCAGAAGTGTTGCAGGCATGTTATCCCCGACTGTTGATTTCACCGGTGTGGCGAAGTGTGCACCTGTTCCGGTTCCGCTGCGGGCACCCTATCATTTTGAAATGTGAAAATATAACAGAAAATGAATTTCGGTTTTCCACTCTTAAATTGTTGTTTTGATGCGGCAGCCCATTGGCGCGTGACACCGAATTTAAAACCGTATTGTCACTTGGAATAAAACATGCCGTTCAGGACTTAACTCATCAGTCCAATGTCCGATTTAAGAGTATCTGCCGATAACAGAACGCACTGTGACATTTACACATAATTGGGAGCACCGAATGAAAAACGAATTGACACCGCTTCAATCTGAATACACCACACGACCGCAACCTGCACTGACACGCCCCAATGGTCGGCCCGCTGTGTTTTGTGGCGTGGGGTGCGGCATCCTTGCTGTGGCCCTTGTGAATGACATCCCTATGTGTATTAAATGTCTGCGCAAAAAAATATCGATGGTGTCACTGAAACGGGTTCACATTCAGCCCATAACAGAAGCGCAACTGGAAGGTGACGTGACTGCAGACGCCTCGGCGCAACTGTTTCCGTTTACAATTGAGCTTCACGTCTGATTTTATCGCCAGCCCATTTTTACCTGTCTGTATTCCGAAAAGCGCATTCATGGATAAAAAATTCCCCAACCTGACAGGGGGATTCAGGGGGATTTGGTAAATATTGCGGGATGCGCAATGGTTTGCACTCTGGCTGTCACCTTTCAGAGAAAACATTCGAATGGACGTGTGGAAATCCCCGTGGCCCCTTATTTAAAAAAGGGGCAGGTGCGGTCTGTCTATCTGACCACCCGTGCATGACAATCCCATTATTGTGGATATGACGCGGGTTGCATGGTATGATGGGGTCTCTTTGGCGCTTATTGTGCGCCGGTTATTCCGCAAAAAAGGTATGTCAATGTAGGATAAAATGCAA
>JAFGWT010000382.1 GCA_016937015.1 Deltaproteobacteria bacterium
ACCTGTTATGTTCAATTTCGATTTCTGCGTGTACCGCTGCACAAAAATCCCCCAGACGATTGGACGCCGCCCCCTTCGCGGAAGGAGGAGAAATGCTGGCATTATCTGAGTACTGTAAAAGATGTGATAGATCTTCAGAGCATGCGACGTCTCTACAACGGGACCTGGAAGTTTATTCATGAATGTTCTGGAAAAGGTTACCAGTGCTCCCGCTTCGGCGGATCGTCAGTTTTGTCAGCGCAGCAACGGTTTGGGTGGGTGACGGGCTGAGTCAGCCATTGCGATGCTGTCTCGCGGATGACATCAAGATAACCGGGGCGCCGTACGAGTTCCTGATATCCCGGCACCGTGCCAACCCATTTGCCCAGCCGAACGTTCCTTCTCTGTGTGAGATAGAGTGTCGGCAGTCCAAGGAGCGCGGGACCATCCATTCCGGCGGTGGTCACACCAATCTGACCTATGAGCCCGTGTCGATACCGCAATGCTTCAAACAGCTGAAGCTGCTGCCGTCGCATCGTTGGCCCCTGAAACAGGGGGTCTTTCCAGCGCAGGGTCAGATCCACGCCGCTTTTAGGGATAATCCCCGGCGGAATGGCGTCGCCAAAGAAAATGGGAATCAGGCCCTTTTCCAGCACCACATCGGAAATATGACGAAGCTCCCGGAAGCAGGTGTTTCGCTCGGCATCGTGATCCCCCGTTCGTATCCAGAGCAACACCTTTTTGTCTGGGCTGGCGCCGACGTTCTCTTCTATCCAGCGGGTAAGCGAAAGGTCGGGCGGCTTTGACCCCAGGAATGCCTCCCTCAGTATTTTTTGCGCCCCCTGGGGATTACGTCCAAAGGCGTTGGCAATGATGTCTGTCAGATGTTTGGGGCTCGCCGGTCTTGATCTGTAGGGCACAATCGCCGTGCCCAGTCCCGCATCGTGAAGAAACCGCTTCGCCTGGATTTCGTGGGCAGTGCCCGGTTTAATTTGAATGGAAAGCCCTGCAAACAACGCCGCAGCCGCCAGATACCAGCCCTCCCCAAATGAAAAACCAGGATCGGTATGGAACGTGTAAGCGCGGTTCCGCTCCGTCACAAGGTTTCGGGCGCCTCTCGCCATTTCCCGGGTTTTGACTGCAATCGCATCCGCCTCGGCTGTGCCCAGTTCCGTTGCAAGCCGCGCCACCTCTTTGGCGGCATTCTCCCCATGGGTCACTATCGCTTCAACGCGCTGCCAGCCGTCGTCGCAATCGGCCAGGGTGGGCGCCCGCTGAGACCCGCGAGAGAGCTGTCCCGCTCCGTAACGCGCATCCGCAGCCAGCGCAGCATGGGCACGCAACAGCAGCCACCGGATCTTTGAAACCTCAAGGCGGTTATTGGTTAGCGCCAACGCTGAAGTGGCGAGTGAAATCGTTTCTTCCAGTTGACGGCGATAACGATTGCGGACGCCGGGCAGATGAAGCGTCCCTTCCAGCGCGGTTGCCGCAGTCAGCATGGCCGCAGCCTTTTGTTGCTGCGTGCCGGGGTCGGAGTCTTCCGGATGCGGCAATATCACAGCAATTTTTCTGACCATGTCTTTGGGGCGAGGCCGTTGTCTATTTCGAGTTCAAGATGATGCGAAAAGGGTCTTACGCCGCGGGAGGAAATCCAGTCAATCATGACGGCCAATCCCTCTTCGAGTTTAATTGTTGGCTGATATCCGAGCAGACGCCGGGCCTTGCTGGCGCTGCAATTGGCGAAATAGACCTCCCTTGGGCGCTGGGCGATGCGATGTGGCGCCAGTTTGAAATCGAGCAACCGGGCAATGGTTGCGGCCAGCTCATTAATGGTAATAAATTCATCGTCAGGGCCAATATTAATCACCTCACCGACACAGCAGTTGTCAGTGGCCATCCGCAGCAGCGGGTCCACCACGTCGGATACAAAACTGAAGCATCGCTTCTGATTCCCGTCCCCGTAGATGTATGGCTGCCGCCCCTGCAACATCATATTGATGAAAATGCTGACAACGTTTCGATACGGGTCGTCGTACCGCTGCCTTGGGCCGATAATATTGTGGGGAACCGCCACTGCCCACTCCATGCCGTGGGTCTCGGCAATATTGGCAAGCAGCTGTTCCGCACTCCACTTGCCGATGCCGTAGGGATCCTGTGGCGCCGGCACCATATCCTCGGTAAAGGGAACCGCGTTGGTGCCGTACCTGGCCATGGAAGAGCACAGAATAAACCGTTTTACCCCTTTCGAAACAGCCGCAGAAACAACCCCACTGGTGGCCGTAACAATATTCTGCGTCACCAGATGCGGGGAAAAAACCGAAAGCCCCTCATAGGCCGTGGCCGCACAATGATAGACCACATCAACATCTTTGAGCAGGGGCGAAAGTGCTTTGAAGTCATTGCAGTCCACCCGATGAAACACCGCGTGGGCCGGTACATTGTCGAGATAGCCGCCAATGAGATTGTCACAGCCAGACACCCCATACCCTTGCGCCAGGCATCTGTCCGCGATGTGACTTCCCAAAAAACCTGCAATTCCCGTAACGAAAACCCGTGTTCCACTCATGGGGCGCACCATATCGGATTTTTTTTAAGAGTGAAACGCCAAAAAATGAGTGTTGGTGAAGTGCATCACGCAGTCTGCAGAACTGCTTTTCAGGTGAAATCCAACAAAAGGTTTGAGGGATGGTCTGTGCGGATGGAATGAGTCTGCTGGATTCTTTTGTTAATTCAGCGTTCGCACACAAATGTTCAAATTGGGGGATTCGTGGATAGGTTGGTCCTCCCCGTCCTTCAACGTGCACCCACGCTTTACAAATCCACCAGTCCGAGGCGCGAAGGCCCAGACTCTTTCGCAATCAGCCGGCGCACCTTCCTCCACCCATGCGGGGGCATCCACCCAGACGTCATCAATGATGTTCCAGTCCAACTCAAAGGGCAGATATATCCCGTCGGGTCCCCCCCCTGCGAATTTTTCACATCCATTGCAATTTGAACTGCAGTCCACCCCTGTGCATTCATGGGACAAAGCACAATTGCCGGCAGGCGCTGTCTCCGGGCACCCTCTAACGAGAGTTCTGAATTCGTCGAAAGTTGGGACCCGCCAGCCTGTATATCCCCCGGTCGTTAGACTGGCGCAGTGCGCCTGCACCTGGTCCAGCGTCGCATAACCACTGGTCTGGCTGGTTGGCTTCTGCTGCCACATCAGGTTGTTCCCGGCATCGGTGCAAACACCGGTATCGTAATCACATGACAGCGCTTCATCCTCCGGAATATGAAAGCTGCCGCCGTCACACAGACACTCGCACTCTTTGGGAGATGCACTCATTTGTGCGCCAACGCGACTGAAACTGCATTCCTGCAAATCACTGAACTGATAATTGCCAAAGAACAGACCGTTATCATTCTCCACATACAATGGCATATTGGAGAAATCGGCACAGCCTTGTATGTGCGCAGACGGCCTTGACCCTTCGCAATATTGCACATAACCGCAAAATCCAATGGTGGTCTCGCCCACCGTGCAGGTCCCGTCAGCAGCCATCACTGCGGACTGAAAATCCGCATAATAATGACACTCGTGCCAGCAGGAGGAGCCTTCCTCATCGGGAAGAGGCAACGCTGCAGACAGCGCCTCGCATTCCTCAGGGGTTGTCGCGGTTTCACAGCGGCCATCATACTCATAAGTGTTCCAGTTTATTCGCGATGTGTCTTCGTTTGCGCCATCCGTTCCGCCATCCGGTGTAGCCGTCTCATCTGCCTTTATTGTATTCTCATCGTCAACACTATCATCTTTGGCGTCGCACGAAATGCATATGATTGAAAACATTGCCATGATTATGATGCACTTGAACGTAACGGTCCATCTGCGCCTGTCCCGGCAAAATGGCAATGGCGCTGTCACATGTTTTAAAAAATATTCCATAAAAAATTCCTCCGATGGTTACATCACGCATTCTCATTAAACGAAATCGAACATTCCTGAACATCCTGCATCCACCGCTGCAACGGCGGCACATAACTATCGTGTTGAGCAACTTTAATGCCAAATACTGTTTTGTGGATAAGGCCCTTTATTCGAGGGCAAAACCAGCTGATTGACACCCAGCTGGCAAATAGAAACTGTGCCAGGTGGCACAATCCGAATGTCGTGACCATCCATTTCAACACTCTGTACTCATGAAGGCCAGGGGCGCCACATAGGTAAGATCTTTAGCCTGAAATATAACAATTACCCGAATTTTTCCGTTTAAGAAGCAGCCGTCATGCCCGAGAATTCGTCCATCCAGTCGCTTGCAGTCTGGATTCCCAATCAAGCAGGCTGTCGCAAAAAGCTGTTTTCGCAACATGAAAAGCAAAATCCGTCGTCCCCGCGGAGGCGGGGACCCAGTATCC
>JAFGWT010000383.1 GCA_016937015.1 Deltaproteobacteria bacterium
GACCTCGTCCGTCGCGTCCGCGGCGAGGGCGACGATGACGCCCTGACTGGGCCGCTCTTTGGCCGCATCGGGAATGATTATTCCCCCGGCGCTGACCGATTCGGCGTTCACCTGCTCAATTAATACGTTTCCGGAAAGTGGTTGAATATTGACCATGGTGTCTCCTGATTATTTTAAAGCCCAATCAGCCTGTTGATTTTTGCGATGTCTGCGCCGAGCACAAAGGTGCCATTAATATCCGCTTGAGGCACACCCGTCTGACCTGTGCGACGCTGGAGGTCTGTGGCCGCGGACGCATCTTTGCTCACATCCACTTCCCTGTAGGGCACTCCTTTGCGTTTGAGGTGATTCTTCACCGTGGTGCAGTGGGGACAGCTGCGGGTGGTGTAGACTGTAATCCGCAGCGGGGGGGCTTCAGTTCCGTCGGCACGATGGCGCGGGGCATCGGCCAGGAGTTTTCGGTACGTGCCTTCAGTTTGAAGCCCCACCATTTTTTTTTGCAGCTGACCATTTTTAATGGTGACCACCGTTGGCACCTGGTTGACCGCCAGCAGCGGGTGAATGTCCGTGGTCTGGTGTACGTTGATTTTCCAGATGGGGGTATTGCTTTGGCTGGACAGGCTCGAAAGAATCTGGGCAGCCGCGATGCTTTGGGCTGAATTTTCACTCAGGAACGCCAGTACCGCGAAATAGCCGTCATCGGACAAAAGGGCATGGTATTGTTCAGCGGACGTTAATTCTTTTATTGATCCCATGTTTCACTCCTGAAATACGATTTTACCTGTAACTGTGACCTCTGCTCTGACGAGCCTTCCTGGGCGCTGGTGGTGGCAAAAAAAAGTGCATTTCCTTAAATGGCGTGGCATCGCTTTCAAGGAAATTCATCGCGGCATTTAAAAAAACTGTGGTATGTTCATACCTGTCGTTACAGGAGGACGTGCTATGAGATTGCGCCTGTTTGGCGGAAACAAGGACCTTGCAAAGGGACATCAGTTTGAGTCCGGCTCGAAATACGAGCTGATTTGCAGGCTGGGTAAAGGCGGCATGGGCGAAGTGTGGCGCGCTCGCCGAATCAGCGCAGCCGGCCATGTGCAAAGCGTGGCGGTGAAGTTTATGAGCGAACCTGGGGCGGATGTCACCACTCTCGACGTGGAGGCGCTGCGGATGTCGAACCTGATTCACGATAATATTGTCCCGTTTATCGATTCCGGGCAGGATTCCGTCGGGCGGTATTTTGTGGCCATGGCCCTGATAGAGGGGATGGATGTTAATGGGCTTCGGGATTTGGCGTATACCAATCTGGTTGGCGCCGCGGACAACCGCGCAATGGCGCGTATTCCCGATAAAATAGTTGGATTTATTATTTTTATGACGCTGCGCGCACTGGCGTACGCCCACAATCGGGACTTCGGTGGCGGCGCCATCGGCCTGATTCATCGGGACATCTCGCCCGGTAACATTCTCCTCGATGAACGGGAGGGATTTGTTAAACTGACCGACTTTGGGGTGGCGGCAGTGCAGGGCAGTGATTCGGCCAGTGGTCAGATTGCCGGAAAAATACCTTACATGGCCCCCGAAGTTCTGGTGGAAGATCCCATCAACTGCCAGGTGGATATTTATTCACTGGGCCTGGTCGCCTACGAACTGCTGACTGGATTCAACCCCAATATTCGCACCACCGCGCTCAACAGTGTCCTTGGCGCCATCTCCGAGGTGATGCTGTCGCTGGAACTGCCGCTGCGTCCGCCCCATCGGGTGATAGCAGGTATCGATGAGGGGCTTTCGCAGATTGTGGTGAGCATGCTCGAAAAAGAACCCCGGTTCAGGTACAAAACCGCCGAGGCTGTCATGATGGATTTGGGCGTCTTTTTGTTTGAGCGGGGATACGGCCCCACCACCAGCAGTCTGGCAGACTATCTGTGGCTGCTCAAAAACCGGGATGAACCGGTACCGTCTGCCATGCGGCAGCAACTGCGCTTTTTAAACTGGATTGACGAGGAAGATCCCATCCGGCCGGTGTATCAGCTGACCGCAGAAGCTGAAGAGGACTTTTTTGAAGGCCGCAATCCCGGCCGGGTTCACAGCTGAATCATCCTTGTGGGGACGCCCAGGCGATAATATTTGTGATTCTGGAAATTCCGTCTATAATGTAGGCCTCATAATATTTAAAAGCGGATGTGTAACACGCTGGAAAATCCGTTTGAGGAGTAACATATGGGGTCATTGGTTCTTCCCCGAAATGCATTGCGGATGATTGCACGCGCGTTTACCCGCGACATGATTGCCAGTGAACTGGAGCAGGCCGGCCTCGCGGTCCCCACCGACGATGCCGAGATGATCACTGCCTGGGTGGCTCATCTGGCGCATGTGTTCGATCCCTCGGACAATCCATTTTCACGCGATTCGCTGCTGATGGGGCTTACTTCCGGCGGGATTGCCTTTTTACAGGACAACGACCTGTTGTCTGATGCCCTGAAGCGGTCGCTGTTGCTGAATGTGCTCACCATTGACGGGGATGCACTGATGCAGTCACTGCTGTCCCGAGTGCTGCGCGAGACGCCCACCGTGGCCAATGTGGTGGAGAGCAAATCCACCGACGACATTGAAAACGTAATCAACAACGAACACGTTAAAATAGTGTTCATTGACGCCTATCGGTTTGAAATCGAGCAACTCGCCAAAATGGTGGAATATCTGACAGCCAGCCGTGACTATCTGCAGTTTGTGCTGTTTACCGACGTTAAGCGGTTTGCCGAAACGTACCCGGTCCTGCCACCGGCGCTGGCCAATTGCATCACACTCGACAAAAATGTGCCCATAAAAAGTTTTAAAGGAGCGGTTCGCGGCGTTGTTGAGGCCGTCCGAAACCGATTTCCAGGGCTTCTCAAGGATGCAAGGCAGGATTCCCGTGATCTGGTGGGACGAATTGTGGGGGACCGGCTGCGCATTATCGAACAGGTGGGCGAAGGGGGCCAGGCTACCATCTATCGTGCCGACCACCTGCTGATGAATCGCCAGTGCGCTGTAAAGGTGCTCAATGACGACGTGATGAATGATCCCGAAAAGGCGGCCCGTTTTGTTCGGGAAGCCAAGCTGGCCAGTGCGGTGCAGCATCCCAACATTGTGTCGGTGTTTGATTTTGGGACCGATGCCCGGGGAACGACTTTCATGGCCATGGAACTGGTGGACGGATATCCGCTCGACGAGGAGCTGGACTCCCGGGGGGGAACCCTGCCGGTTGCTGAGGTGATGCAGTACGCCAGGGGTATCGCTGCGGGCCTCTCAGCGCTGCACGCCATGAATCTGGTGCATCGGGATCTCAAACCAGGCAACGTCCTTTTGCATCATACCCCGGATGGGCGTGTGGTACCCAAACTGTCGGACTTTGGCTTTGCCATTGGCCCCGAATCCATTGGCGGCCCAAGACTGACCACCGAAGGGATCGTTGTGGGCACAATCAAGTACATTTCACCGGAACAGGGGCAGGCCAAACCGGTCGATCATCGCACCGACATTTTCAGCTTTGGGATGATGCTGTACCGGCTGATGGTTGGCGATGTGCCGTTTGATGATCCAAATGTGGCGCAAACCCTGATTAAACGCATCAGGGAACCGGCGCCGCCCATTAGACGGTACAATCCCAATCTGCCGTTCAACGACGAGGCCGAGCATCTGTTGATGACCATGCTCGCCAAAAAGCCCGAGAATCGACCGGATTCCGCCATGACTGTTATTTCACAAATGGAAAAGGCACTGGGGCTTTCACAAAAGTTCTGACCAATTTCAATCATACTTGAATGGCATGGACAGTTCTGCTAGTACGACCCTATGATCGTTAATAGAAGCACATGTTTACCATTTGTGTGGGCTGCCATTCTGGCGCTTACGGCTGCAGGGTGCGGACAGTGCCCGCCGTGCGAAGATGATGCCGCAATCAAATCGACATCCGCAAAAAAAGAGCACGCAAAAGACACCGAGGCAGATGATACCGCCGAAAAGGAAATGACGGCAACCCCCATTGGAAGTGCCCCAAAGGAGGTAAAATCATTTGATTTGCACGGGCGGGCAGGGTTTGATCGGGTGAGCATCTGGTCCAAACCGGATATGGAGTCGCCCAGATTGGGGTACCTCCGGATGGGACAGCGCATGATGGTGGGGAACCCGGAATACTCGACGGAATCCTGCCCCAAAGGGTGGTTTCTGCTGGAAACGGGCGGGTACGTGTGTCAGGGGCGTGGCATGCTGGTGGGAGAGAAGCCGCGATTTATCAGAAACCCGCCACCGCCGCCCCGGGTGGATCAGCTCGATCCGTATCCCCATGGTTTCATTCGCGCGGATTTTACGCCGGCATACAAACGACTTCCGGCCAAAGAGGAGATTTGGCAGCCGCCAACCCGTTTTGTTCCAGGTGAGTATCGGGTCGCCATTCCGCTTGAGGACGCAGACGAGACCGCGGATGGGGGAACGGATGCCCCGGCAGCGACGCGTACGGTGACAATCACGGTCGATGAGCGCGGCAAGCTGGTGCTTCCCGATGGCCTGATTTTAAAAAAGGATGCGGACGGCGAACCCGTATTGCCCCCCGGCGTGGACATTCCCAAAGAAGATATTCCACATGTGGACCCGGATGCGCCAAAGGTTGAAGGCGAAGAGGATGTGGTTGGCATCGACTATTACAAATACGCGCGCCGGAATTATCGCGGTATCAGTGAATTTCTGCTGCGCGGCTTTTGGGTCTCAGTGGCCAAACGGTTCAGAGACGAAGCCACTCGTGAATATTATTATCAGACGATTCGGGGCGAGTACGTGCCGGGCAACGCAGTGCATCTGGTAAAACCACCGGAGTTTCATGGATATCGGGTACTGGGGGATACGCCCTTGCCGGCGGCTATTGTAAAGGATAAGTACGCGGCGTTTTACGAAAAGAGAAACAATCGGTTTCGCGGGGTAGGGCCAGTGGATCGCCTGAATGTGTACCGTGTGTATGCGGAGGAGCAGTCAGGGGGCCAGACGTATTATCAGATAGAAGGGGACAGATGGTTAAAAGGGTCCCAGGTGGCGTTCTTCAGACTTCGGGAAGAGTTGCCAGAGGGGGTTGGCGAGAACGACAAATGGATTTGGGTTGATTTGTCAAAGCAGACTTTGGAGGCATATCAGGGGGCCATGCCCATTTTCGTGACGCTCGTGTCGACTGGACTGCCAGAGAGTGAAGAAACAGTGACGCCCAACGGCGAGTTTGCCATCGATTTCAAGCATGTGACCGACAATATGGCGGGTTCGGTGGGAGATGGAGAAGACGTGTATTCCGTTGCGGATGTGCCGTGGGTGCAGTATATTCACCGCAATATCGCATTTCATGCATCTTTCTGGCATTCGAAGTACGGCACACCAAAGAGTCATGGGTGTATCAATCTGTCCCCGGCAGATGCACGCTACCTTTTTGACTGGTCTGGCCCCACATTGCCCGATGGCTGGCATGGCGTTGCGGCAACTGAAGACAACCCTGGCACGAAGGTGTTTATATTCGGGAAAACCCCGAAGTGAGTGAGGCGGGTGTGACAAATATTTTTTTGCCTCTCAAGACATGGCATCTTGAAGTCGCGGACTACAGCAGAGATCCCAAAGTGTGCACCGATTCATTGGGGCGAAGCTGGGTGGTGTGGGTCGGCTTCGCCAATGGTGAGGAGCAGCTGTGGGCGTCCCATTACATTCCTGGGCAGACATGGTCTCCGGCGTTTGCGGTCAGCGAGCCCAGGGCATGCATCCTCGACCTGGACATTACACCTTTCGAAGATGGCATTTTGCTGGCCTGGATTGACGGTGAGGATGCGGAAAGTGACGGTCTTCAGCTCAGAAAGGTGTGGGACGTCCAGGGCATGTCGCCACCGGCGCTGATTTTACCCCGACGACGCTCGCCTGCCAGCGTGTCCATTGCGTCCGAAGGGGACAGGTACTTTCTGGCGTTCGGCGTACGACGCCCCGGTGGTCACGAAATACTGGGATTTATCTCCACGTCCATCACTCGGTTCCCGGAGCCCCTGCAGCTGTCATTTCGAAAGCGGATGAATCTCTCTCCGTCTGTGGAAATGGCAGGCGGACATGCATGGGTGGCCTGGCAGTACATGACGTTCCGCGAAGGCAGTCGGGTATTTGTGCGACGGATAGAAAACTGCAGGACTTTGGATGATCCACTGGAACTGGTGGGGACCGATGGCAGTATCAATGCGGCGTGTACACTGAAGCGGGGCGATCAGGGGGTTTGGATTGCGTGGCAATCAGACATGGATCCGCTGTCTGGCCCTGGGCTGGTGCGATGGATTGAACTGGGATTCCTCGATATGCAGGGGCGATTTCACCGGCCGTCCCATAAAATGAAGGATGTGCAGCGCCAGGCGATCGGGGAAGATCAGGGGTTTGAATTTCCATCGCTGGTGGCGTGTGACGATGGCCGTCTGGTGCTGTTTGGCCGCGGATCTCAGAGTCTGCGCCGGCAGGATTTGCTGTCGGAAGGCTGGACGGAACGGGGGCAGGTCGATCCGCCTGGCTGGCAGTGCCGCGGCGTCTATTCGGCGACGCTGGCGGAAGAAGGCATACTGGTTGCAGGGCGGGAGAAATCCGCCATCGTGGTCCGTTTGCTGCCGGTCGGCGAACGAAAAAAAGGCAGTGGGGTCTCTGGCTCCATTGCGGACAGGCTGGACTTTTCA
>JAFGWT010000384.1 GCA_016937015.1 Deltaproteobacteria bacterium
ACGATATATCTTCGTTGTTATACCGCGCTCTGAGCGCGTTCCAGACCCTCCCAATCAAGTTGGGAATGATGGCATTGATAACCCTGCTATGCACTTTTGCGACACCCTCTTTCGCGGTAATGACTGTGTCGTGCTTTTTTGTAATGAAAAATATTGGTGCATCTTCAATGCGTTACTGTTTAACAACTGAGCACTGTAGATCTATCCGCGCAAGCGCACGGCCGGGGCGGATTTTGTCCACGAGGGTCTTGCGCTTGAAGAAACGCATTGATACAAACAAAAGAAACGAAATTATTTTATGAAGAAAATTTCCCTTAAATACAAACATTGAATTGCATTGGCTATTGTATTGGCATTGCCCCTTTGTTTTGTAATTACATTATATTCAATTCTCATTTTCCTGTATGGGATTGAGGTCCTGTGGAATGAGGTACCATCGGAAATGATGAGAGGGCCGGGAGATGGATTTTTTATTTTATTTGTACCGCCGTTCGCCATTCTTCTGTGGTTTGTATTTATTGTTGCTATTGGTAAAATTGGTACCTGTTTTAAACCAGGTGAAAAACATTAGGCTTTGTCTCAAATGGAATATTCTGGATTCCTCGTACAGGCGCGCTGTGGAGAGAATTGCCAAAAGAATTTGGCGCACGGCAGACTTTTTAGCGACTGTTTGATAAATGGAACAGTGATGGCATACTGGACAATGTTCTTTGGAAACTGCAGGGGGAGATTGAATTCAATCAGGAATTTTTGTGCATAGATGGTATATGGAACGCCCTTTCAGGCTAAAAGTATAACTGATTCAACAGACCCCGGACGGTGCCCCATAAGCGTTAAGTTATGCTTTGACCCCTTTGGGGCGACCTGCAGAAAAGGGACCTTTTGAGACAAAGCTAAGGTCGAGCGCGTGAATAACTGTTTGGACTGGAGACCATACCGCGGTTTTCCGCGGCGTAAAGCCACATAAGCATGGCGTAACCCAAAGGAGGGTACGGGATGAAGAAATTGTCGAAGAAGCAAATCAAACACCTGCGACAACTCTCGGAAATAGCATACGAAAAGGAACTGTCTTTTTATCTTGATAATCTTCGAAACAGGTTTGATGAATGGAAGAGCGGTAACATTGATGTGTGGGCGCTTTCAGATATCATTCATGAGTTTCATGATGGTAAGTCTCGCGATCTTTATAAATTTTATGTCAGTGGCGATGACTATGCCCTTCATGTAGCCCACGCCGTAAAAAATAATTTCGTTATGTTTGATGAAATAGAAGAATCATGCCGTGAACATGTGCAACATCTACTGAATAATTTTTTCCTGGATACCCCCAAAGAATAGGTATTGAAGGCTGTGATTTGCAGGGTCTTGAACGCACTCAGAGAGTATTACAGACCCCCGATCTGAAATGAGAAGGGGTTGAACGAGCAGCGCTTTATGGAGATTTGAAGCTACCTGCAGCGTCTGTTTGCGGGGTTTCGCCCCCAGCAATTGTGGGAACAGCAATCACTGTTGACCACACAGCGGCTATGCCGTGGCGAACAGGATGGCGCCTCGCACACATCGGCGTCTTCATTGCAAACGCTGTTAAAGTCGCATGGTGCATCACCCGCCACACAGCGACCGCGAACACAGGACTCCGCACCGTTACAGAATGTGCCGTCATCACAATCGGCGTTTGTTACGCATTCGGGCTGCGGTGCGGGCAGACACCGCTTTCGCCATGGAACGCCGCCACAAATGCCGGAGCAGCAATCCGCATCAACCACACACCGCTGCCTGTCCGCCGAACAGGCACAGTCACCGTCCGATTGGTCCACTGAGCCATCACAGTCGTTATCCAGGCCGTCGTCACACAGACCCGATTCGCTGGCCAACGGTTCGCCGCAGTCCCCGGGGCAATCACACGCGGTCTCCCCACCGTCACATACACCGTCACCGCAACAACCGGCGATGGGCATAAACACACATCCCAATGTCACGTCACAGACATCCATGGTGCAGCCATTACCGTCGTCACACAGGGTATCATCCGGATACACCGCACATGCCTGTGCGTCTTCGCTGCATACATCGAGAGTACAGGCCAGACTGTCATCACAGGTCACATCGCCCCCCGCCACGCATACGCCGGACACACACGTTTCGCTGCCGTTACAGAAAATGTCATCGGCACAATCCGCATCGGTCAGGCATTCCGCGCTGCCGCAGCTGCCGTACGCGGTCAGATCGCTTTCGTAGAACAGGGGAGATCGGCCCATCCCCTCTGAAATCCCCACTATGCCCATGTACGCCTCAATGTTCAGCCAGGTAATCCGAATCACGCCATTATGGAACATTTCAATCTGGAAGCTGTTATAACCGCCACCACCAAACAGTGGAACGTTGTCATACGTGACCACAACCCGATCTTCGAGAGTCAACACTGAGACGGGGCTCTCTTCGGTCGGCATAGGCCACTCTGAATCGGTTTCTGTGGGCCATGGTTCTTCGGTGTCCGTTGCCGTGTCCATCGCGGTATCCACGTCATCGCTGTCGCCAGGCTGAGAAACAACGGTATCGCTGGCCGTATCCACGGATTCGCTATCCGCCGTGTTTCGAAGCGCATCCATCCGTGCGGGTTCCCAGTCCGTATCCCAGTCCGTATCCCAGTCCGTGTCCGGTTCCCAATCCCCCGCCATCGGATCAAGGTCCGTGAGCAATGCTGAAATTCTCGGCAATCTGAAGTGATTCCAAAACAATGGCCAGAAATCCCAATCCGGCTCATTAAATGTGATGTATCCGTTCGAACCGACGTAAAAATTGGTGTAGCTCACACCGTAAAGAGAAACCGCCTGCCCTGCCGGCAACTGAACTTCAATGGAATCATCATCCCAAAGGGACAGAGGCGTCCCACCCTCCGGGTTCACCGGGAAATCAACGGCTTCGGTCTCACAGGCGCTGTAGAAACTGTTGGATCCATCCGGTGTGAGGGTCAACGTCCGGTAACTGATGTCAAAGTTCGGCGTCACCGTGACCATCCCTTTTTTAGTCTGCACCGTCACTGTTTTGGAGCGACCAGTATCCGTTGCGCTTGCGGCGTCCGCATCCCCATCCGCATCCGTATCCGTATCTGTGTCCGCATCAGAATCCGAGTCCGAGTCTGAATCGGTATCGGTATCCGCGTCGCTGTCGGGGCCAGGATATTCACCACCATCACCATCTTCCACATAGCCAAAACCTTCGGTATAAAAGTCCGGAATGTCATCATCGATAATCGACAATTCTGCCATCGACGGATAACCCAATTCGCCATCATTGGTGGGATTGGAAAGGATTATCATCAGTCGCTCATGTCCCTCGACCAGCTCATCCTGCAGGATGGGCACATCGAAGGTTTTGACGGTTTCGCCCGGTTCAAAGGTCACCGTTCCCGCTACCGGCAGATAGTCCTCTCCTGCCACTGCGGTGTCGTCCATCGTTGCGTAATCCACAGAAATCGTCCCCACAGAACTGGGTTCCCGAATGATTGTTACCGTCGCCGCAGTCGCATCTTCGCGGCCGGAATACAGATACGCATTGAACATCATGGACCCCGGGTCATTGTCCATCACCTGAATCATGGCGCTGGCATCAATGAATCCGTCCGCACCCGAAATCACCTCGACGTCCACCGGGCCATCGATAATCGCATCGTCCACCACCGTCACATCGAAATATGTTTCGTCACTCCCCGCAGGTATCACCACTTCAAGAGGAACCGTCAATTCCGTTTCATCACTGGAAACAAGAGATACTGCGAGGTCTCTTTCCACAAAGCCGGACACCCCGACGCGCCCGCCGCCGGCAATTCCCCCCATTCCTTCCCGCACAACATCTGGCAGCATCAGCCGGATGCTCAAATCGTCCATCACCACCGTGCTCGCCACTGAAGACTGCCAGTTGACCACCGATGCAGTTATCGATGCCTCAGTTGACCCATCAAAAATCATGTCATTTAAAGCAATGACTTCAAAAGAAGCTGATGTTTCCCCCACGGGAACGATCACTTCTGACGGCACATAAATTTCGCTGTCATCACTGGTTTCAAGGATGACCGCCACGTCGTCCTCCACCGGAGTATCCACGGTAACATTGCCTGTGTATGTCATGCCTTCCATCATCTCTGTGGGCAGGGACAGTGACAACGCGGCGGTTTCGCTGTCATTCACCAACACCCGGGTTTCACCCTGAACCATATCGGGCGCCAGCGCCACCAGCCGCACTGATTGGGTTCCGTCCACAATGGCATCATCAATCACAGTCAAATCCAACGTTGCAGATAAGGACCCCGCCGGAATAATGCCATAGCCTGCCACTTCGGCTTCGCTCATGTCATTGGAAGCCACAAACACCACGAGGTCCTCTTCAACCGCCCAGCCCAAAGAGACGGTGACCGCACCAGCAAGCACGCCGTCGGTTTCGGTAACACTGTCCGGGGCATCAATCGACAAATAATTACGCAGTTCGGGACATTGGATGCCATGGGCAGCGAACCCGTCGCAAATCTCATCCCAGTGGGGCGTCCCGTTGCCCAGATTGCCATCGTCGTCGTCCAGCGTCAGAAAGTCTGTTGCGATTTGTTCGTTAATGCCGTAACCGCGATGCAGTAAAATCGAGTTGACCACGATTCCGGACAGTAAATCGAGATAGTCCGCCACACCCGAATTAATGAGCTCGTTGCGAATACTCCACACAATTCCTGAGAGCAGCTGACCGCAGTCGTGAATTTCCCATCCACAGGTGGAACATTCATACTCGTCATACTGGCAGGTGTTGTCTGCGTTGCGCAGCGGATTTTCGCAGTCATTCTGGAAAAATCCCAACCCGAGTCGGCTGTCTTCGTTAATGAGCATGGCAATGACGTCGGCCATTCCCTCCCCATATTCCCCCTGCCCGCTCCCGGCCATCTCGATCATATGATGACCGTATTCGTGATGCACCACCGATGCAAACGCGGTGTTGGCATATCCCTGACCGCCAATACAGAAATTAATCGACATACCATCGTACCAGGCGTTGCCCGGACAGTAAAAATCGGAATGATTGACGTAAACCGGAAAATTGGTCTCTGTGGAAATCACCGGATACGCCGGATTATACCGCAGTGCCCAGTCACGAACTTCATTGGCCATGGCATAGGCATTGGACTGGGCTGCCACATCAACATTATTATTCATCTCATTGTACATAAAATATGCAGGATCTGGCGGTACAACTGTCTGATACAGCGTCTGGTCCATGCCCATCATATCCTGTACAAAAAAATGATTGCCGGTCAGGGTTGACACAACGGTGACGTCCTCATCCCCCTGGTTGGCAATGGAAAAATCGCCGGTTGCGGATGTAGACGCAGAGGCGCCCCCCTCAATGGATACGCGCGCATACGGCAGGGGCGTGGGAAGTTCCTCGCCACATTCCATTGAACCAGCCCCATCTGTGACCAGACCGTTGACCGTGCCTGTGACATCCGTGAAAACAATCATATTTTCCTTAAAAAGAATCTCACCGGTCTTCTGGTCCGCAACGAAGCGCCACCGCTCCGGGCGCTTGCGACTCTGATCATCACGGTTATCGCCGATAAACGTCACCGCCATCATCGGGGTTTCCTCATTATCAGGTAAACCGGCCCAGATAATCGGCTCAGGAGCGGTAAAATTTGTCAAAACGGTGTCTGTGGCAGCCAAAGCCTTCCCTTTGAAATCTGTTGCCCCGGATTCACTGACAACGGCGCCATTAATTTTATTAGACGCCGATTTTGTCATGGTTGCCGGTGGTTTAAATCCCTTCAAATCACGGACATTTGAATCAACTCTTACCACTGGAGAATTGGGGGCATTTTTAACCAGCATACGCATTTCGGATCTGAATACCGGAATTCCATCTATCTGCTGTGAATACCGAACCGCATTGTATTTGTACTTGCCCGTTTTGCGATCGTACATCAATGGCTGCACGGTTTTGCCATTCGCCTCATTTTTTAAAACGGTGAGGTCCGTCGATTTAATGTTGTGCCTGGCAGCATTGGAATCAATATATTTCCGGGTTGACGCAAGAGCGGTTGGTCCCTCCGCCAGGTATGGCCCAATCACCTGAGTCACCCGGTTCCCCTTCTTTTTCACAATTTCGTTCTTAATGCTCCTTTCTAGCGCCTCTTCTTTGGTGGGCCTGTCCGAACAGGCCCCCAAAAGCCCTGCACACAATCCCAGTAAAATCCATTTTGAAATTAATCTGCCACGCATAATACCTCCCTTTGTTAATGGCGACAGTTTGATAACAGCCGCCGAAAGTAAACGACAGTTAAAGCACGCAGGTATCCATCGACACTTTGCAGCGTGCCTACCAGGCCAACGGTTTTACCGGTACAGCAACGGAATGCGCTGTTTGAACCCCCACGGAAATGTGGGACCCATCAATGATTATATCCGTTCAGATAAAATAAAAGCACCGTCCCCAAAATCATTAAATGCAGCAGGGCACAGCATCGTTTAATTCACATACGGTAAAACATTTTTTCTTTGCTTTGTAAGATACCACATCATCCGAAATTATGATTTTTTTTCCTGTCCCATTTAAATAATTACCTTTGCCCAGCGTAACCAGGGACAGTTCGCATTTTAAAAAATTGCCACCTTGTACCCTTTGCATCCAACCCGACTGAGTTAGTCGTTGGTCGCGTACCTCTGTAAGCGCCGGTCCCTGTGCTTTGACGGTCCGGCGAAGCGAATTTAAAACTGTCCATTTTAATTCGACCACTGTCCTTATCGGCTGCGACGACTCACAGACGGTAAATACAACAGTAGGGATTTAGACAGATACGTGGTGCGGATCAGTATTGGAAATGGACCACAAAAAAGTTGGCGTCAGCAAAAAAAAAAATCGAAGATCAGCAATAAGTGAAAAATTGCAGGCGCGGTGAATCAGACGGCGCGTAAGGGGCCAGGGGTTTCGGCGTACCTGGGCATGACGATTTGATTGTCTTCGTCAACCAGCACCACGATGGGCTCGTAGTTTTCGAGGTCCGCCTCATCGTAAGTGCCAAATGTGGCGATGATGACCAGATCGCCCGGGCTGTTCTGATGGGCGGCGGCACCATTAATGCAAACCACGCCCGACCCTGCCGGGCCCTTGAGCGCATAGGTTTCGATGCGGGTCCCCCGGGTCACATTCCAGATATGAACGTGCTCATGAGGATAAATGTCTGCCGCCTTCAGCAGATTTGCGTCTATGGTCACGCTGCCTTCGTAGTCCAGATCCGCATGAGTCACCGTGGCACGATGTATTTTTGATTTAAACATGGAACGCTGCATAAATGGTCTCCTTTGCTGCATTCATTGTGTCGTTTCGCTCAGTTGCGAATACAACCGCTGAAGCTGCTGTCCCCCTGCACGCACGGCCTATATAATGCCTTGCGATTTGAATTGCAAGCTGCGGGTTTTTTACGCAGCAAACCCGATGTTTTTTCCGGTGCCCACAGTTTGACTTTTCAGTATCGGTTAAATACAGTTCCGAGCTAATTTCAGTTAAAAAATACAACCATCAACCAATTGTAAGGAAGACGAACATGGAATTAAAAAGACTCGATAATGACGATCTCCTGACTATTTTAGGCACGCTCAACGAGTTCGCCGAGCGCGAGCTGCCTTTCGATAAAAGAACCAAATGGGACGAGGAAGACATTTGTCCCGAAGAAATCGTAAAAACGATGCTCAGCGAGGACGTGGGTCTTCATCTGGTGTTCATTCCCGAGGAATACGGCGGGTTGGGCGGCGGCGCATACGATGTGTATCGTCTGTCTTGCGAATTCGCCAAAAAAGATGTGGGCGTGGCCACCTCCATGCTGGCAGTTGCGCTGGGCACTGACCCCATTCGCGTGGGCTGCACCCCGGAACAAAAAGAAAAATGGATGACCCGCATCGCCGAAGAAGGTTTAATCGTCGCCTACGGTGTGACCGAGCCCGAAGCCGGCTCCAACGTGGAAAGCCTCAAAACCAAAGCGGAGCGCATCTGCGACGAGAACGGCAATGTGACGCACTATAAACTGAACGGCGTTAAGCAGTTCATTTCCAACGGCGGCATTGCCGACCTGTACACCATTTTGGCCAAAGCCCCCGATGGTCCCACTTTCTTTGTTGTTGAGCGCACCACCGATGGCATTGAGCCTGGCAAACAGGAAGAAAAACACGGTATCCGTCTGTCCAACACCACTCAGGTGATTCTTGAGGACTGCATCATTCCCGCAGAGAATATCGTGGGTACCAAAGAGGGTGAAGGTATCAAACAGTCCAACGAAGTGTTTGGTTTTACCCGTCTGATGGTGGCGGCATTCGGTCTGGGCGGCGGACTTTCGGCCCTCGAAAAAGCCATTGCCTATTCCAAAGAGCGCAAGCAGTTTGGGGACTATCTCTATAAAAAGCAGGGCTACACCCACAAACTGATCGTGCCCAATGCCATTCGCCTGGCTGCCGCGCAGGCATACATAGAATACGTTGCTGACCTCCTCGACTCCAGCGACGCCGATCGTCAAATCGAAGGGTCCGTGGCCAAATTCTTCGCCACAGAGTCCGGTAACAAGGCGGCCGAAGACGCCATTCAGGCCCACGGCGGATACGGATACTGCAAAGAGTACGAAGTGGAGAAAATCAAACGCGATGTGCGTATTCTTATCATCTACGAAGGAACCAGTGAGATTCAGCAGAACATCATCGGTGTATTCCGCATGCGCCAGGTGGTGAAAGGCAAAGGCAAATTCATTGCCGCCATGGCCGAAGGGCTTGAGGGCAACGCAGATGTAAACGGTGATCTGGCGGTTAAAACCGCTGCTTTCATGGATGCCGCCGCCTATGCCGCATTTAAAAACAAACTGTCCCGCGAACAGCACATCATCTTCGAACTCGCCACCAGCATTGCCGAGACCGAGACCGCGATTCAGCTGTGCAAGGCCGCAGCCAAAAGCGGAGACAAACTGCAGCTGGCGCAGGCCCGTGTCTGGGCAGCGGAAGTGGCCGTAAGCGCCCCCACCCGGATGCTCAAAGCCTTCAAGCAGTCCGGAAAACTGGCTGACGATGTGATGGCTGAACTCATCGCCAAAGCGGATCTTGCCGGCGCCATCGACGCCCAGGGCGGTATCCTTGAGGACATGAACACCATCGCCGAACTCCTGGTTCAGGACTAAATCCAATCACGCGTTAATATCATTTCGCTAATCCCTCTACCGTCCCTGGAGAGAGTTGTAAAAAGGTCAACACAGTCATTCCCGCGGAGGAGAATCCAGAAAACATTGCGAATCCAGGATTCTCCGGGCCCCTGCCTCCGCCTCAAGATCCTACACAAGTTTTTGTTGACTTCCTGGGCGCACCGTCATTGCCGCGCAGGCGGCAATCCAGTTGTTTAAAGCAGGGCAAAGCAGGCTGGGTTCCCGCCTCCG
>JAFGWT010000385.1 GCA_016937015.1 Deltaproteobacteria bacterium
GGGCATGACGCTGGGCACAATCACAGGGCGGTGGCCACTGCTCATTTATCGACAGTCTCCTTCGAGGGAATGACGCAATTTTCAATATGTATACTCAAATTGTACTGAATTGATGCTCCCTTATTTAGGTCACTATGGATTGAGTTGGTTTGAAGGGAGAGGGGTCAGTCGGCGGCCGAATCCTTTTCCAAAATGGATACGGTGACCACAGCGTCCCGGTCAGTCGGTAATTTTTCCCGGTCTTTGAGGTTGCCGCGCCTGGCGGTAATCCGTGTTGAATCAATCCCATGGTTCTGTAAAAACTTCTGCACTGCCCAGGCCCGGCTAATGGCGATGCGCCCCATGTGCTGATCTTTCTCTTCCTGGGTGACGTATCCCTGAATCAGGATGTTACGGTTTGCTGTTTTTTTTCGCACGTCCTGCATAAACGCTCGCTGATCCGCCTTATCCATAAATGAGAATATGGCTGTGCCGGTTTTGAATCGCGCGGTAAACGTGATGACGTCGTCTGTTATGTGCGATGCAGAGGGATGCATCGACGCCGCGACGGGCGCCGCAGACGTATTATTGGGGGTCACCGGACGAGACGGATTTGAATCAGCCGCGACTTTTGTCAGCTTATGTTTTGTCGTGCCATTGTTACTTTCAGTAGGCGCCGGTTCGGATTGGCGCTTCTCTGCCTGTGTCGTTGTGTCAGAAGTTACACGCGTCGGGCCTGGTTTGGGTACAGGAGATAGGTTGGTCTCATTTGTTGCGGCATCTGCCATGGGTGACGCTGCCACTGCTTTGGTATCCGCATGGGTGGTGGCGCTCAGGGCAACGGGGGGTGCCACTGGCCGAGCGCTGTTGTTGTCCCTGGAACCCCGGTCTGATGTGCCCGCAGCCGATTTGGGGTACTTTTCCTCTGCGCGTTTAACAGTCAGCGCCGATGTGCTGATGGTGACTTCGTCAGTGGTAGCGGGCGCGTGCCTGGACGAATCCGAGTTTCGAAAAATCATAAAACCGATTGTCAGCAGTGCTGCTGCTGCCAGCGCAAATCCTATCACCTTTTGCGTACCGGTTTTTTTGGGGGCAGCGCCAGTATTCGTCATCGTGCCGGTGTCGGCGGGTTTCGGGTTGTTTTGACTGTCACTGTTGACGGATTTCGCTGCGGCCCTGTCAGCCCCTTGGAATGAAGATTTTATGGCATCGGCGATGTACTCGCCAGTTCGTTTTGAAGGCAGGGTTGGGCGATTGTCCGGGGCGTCGAAAGTGTCGTCATCGTCAGCGTTTTCGATTTCACCCGAAATGACATTTTCATCCTGTTCTTCACCAAAGGCCGACGAGACTTCGGCGGCGTTAGAGTCCGCCGAGGTGTCGGCGGCGTTTGATGTTTCTTCCAGTGTACATCCCCGTGCAGCGGTTTCGGTAGACGGATTTTCCTCTTCCGTTCGACCATTCTCGATGGTCGAACCCTCGAAGGACGCGTCATCGATAACCACCTCGACAGCGTCGTCCCCGTCGATTACCTGGGGATGTTCAGCGGTGGTGTCCGCGTCTGTGGTGGCCGATTCCGCTGCATCGTCATTCGCCGCCTGGTCTCGGCCGGATTCTGCACTTCGCAACGCCTGTTCAAGAAAGTCTTCAGACAGAGATACAGTGGTTTTCTCTTCGGTGTCGTACACGCGGTCATTGGTGGTGGCCTCGTCGGTGGCAGTCGTTGGAACCTGTATATTATCGAGGTTCCCAAAATCGGGATCTGGAATGGAGTCCCTTTCGCTGTCATCAGCAGGAAGGGCGTCTGACGCCGCGGCATTATCCGGTTCGTCGAGCCCAAAAGGAGCGTCCAGTTTGATTCCCCCGGACAACATGCCATAGTTAAATGCTTCGACCAGCTCGTTGGTCAGCAGGCTGCGCGGCGCGTCCAGCGAGGGGTTGCCTTCGGCGGGATTTTCCTGTCCAATCTTAAAAAATGCCTTGAGATGCTGTTCAATTTCAGGGGTGACTGTCTCTGTTTCAGAATGGGACGGATTGGTGGGTTCATTTTCGGATTCGATAAGCGTTCGATTAATTGCTGCGTTTCTGATTTCCGCCGGCATTTCACAGGTGGTCCAGTCACCGTCATCACCGTTGTCGTCGGGGAGCGCTGGCACCGCCATTCCAATCAGCGTTTGTTTGCTGCCTGTAAGTCCATTCGGACCCTGCGCAGCGACGCCTGATTGGGTATTGGGGCTGGGCGGGGTGGTGGATGCGACATCGGCATTACCCGTTTTTTGACTTTCGGTCTCCCGGCTGCTGCTGACGGGTTCGCCAACAGCGGATACGTCTTCCTTTTTTTTATTGTCGCTCACGGATACCTCTTTTCGCGATGGATTACACTTATTATGTAATTAAAATACCTTATTTTCCAGTTTTGGGTCAATGTTCCCAGTGCGCTATATTCAAAAAGTCTTCGTGAATAATTTGTCTTATTCACTTTTGGATTTAATATTGCGACAATACAGGAAAAATATTTCGTGGCTTCGCAGTTTCAGCTGTGGTAAATTGTAGGCATTATGCGGTCTAACTCGAGGAATGAAGATACGTTTGGCAATGTCATTGTGGTGGCGCGATTCACCACTTCACGTCAGGCAAGGAACTGTCAGCTCACACTGACAACGCTTTTTGATACAATTGCTCGCAAAGTTGATGAATTGTACGAAAAGGGAGACGGTCAGACGACGCTCGCTGAATTGGCTGAAATTTATCAGCAGTACGGTTTTCGCAACGAAAACGGGTGGGAGCAGGAGCATGCGGTGATGGTGAGCGAAAATGAGGTGGCGTGGCCGCTGTCGTTTGGTGTTCGCAAAAGCGACGTGGAGGATTTGCTTCAGGCAATGGAACCTCAGAGTATTGAATTTCACGATTTCAAGGAATCTCTGGAGGAATGGCAGATGTATCCCATCCCGGAGATGATGCCTTTTTTTGATGACCTGGAGGATTTCGCGGATGACCGTCTGTTTGAAGATGACGAGTATCCAGGCAGCCCACCCAAACGGATTATCCATTAGTTTTTTTCTCACCTTTTTTAGGATATTTTGGTGAATGTGACAAGGCCAGCCAACAAATTGCCAGTCCGCGCGTGGGCGCGCAGCGCAGGGATTTGTCTGCTGAGTTTGATTGCAGGCATGGGGGCTGGCTGCGGCAAAGGGAAAGTGATGCCCGGTGACGATGCGCCGGTTGAAAGCCCTCTGCATGAAGGTCGAAGTCCTGTCGCAACGCTGTCTCAAAAAGGGGCCGCGGAATCTAAAGGGCAGATGGTGGCAAAGAAACGTTCGCCGGCTCAGACGTTGGGGAAGGCGTCATCGGATGCGGCCCCGGATACGGAGGCGCTGAATGAAATGCCACGTACCAAAGAGCGGGAAAGGTGGGAAGAGCGGCTGAGTGGGGCAGGCTTTCGACAGGTGAAGCCGTTGTCAAGCCGGTCCCTATCCCTGCGACTGATTTTTCCGGGTGGTGAAAGCGCCATTTTTAAACCGCTTTTACAGGGAGATTCGTCGGGCAGACTCGAGGTTGCCTATTATCGGTTGGCAACTTTGCTTGGGGTGGAAACGGTGCCGGTGTCAGTGATGACGGCAGTGTACCCCGATCGCATTGATAGAGCACTGGCGGCACAGGGGGATGAGGTATCAAAGCAGTTTTTGGAATCAGTGGCATTGGATGAGAAAGGCCGGGTTTGGGGGGCAATGATTCAGTGGCTGGAGGGCCTTGCGCCGATTGGCGCAGAGGATGCCCGTGGACGTCTCGATGTGGTGCGGCTTTTTTCAGACGAGAGGTATCGGCCGTTGCAGCGATATTTGTCAGATACCGTGCTGCTCGACTATCTGCTGGGGAACTGGGATCGGTTTTCTGGGGGCAATCTGTACCGATTTTCGAATCGGCCGGGACTGGCGCTGATTGACCACAATGAGGCGTTTTATCGGCTGAACGAACGGCAACAGCAAATGCTGGAGGATTCTCTTAACGCAGTGCCCTGTGTATCCGCTGAACTGGCCCAAAAAATGCGCGGGCTGACTGCTGAGAAGCTAAAATCCGCAGTTGAACAAACAAAGTGGCCAGGGGAGTTGTTGCGCCCAGGGGAAATCCGGAATATCCTTATACGAAAGGACACCCTGCTGGCGTTCATTGACAGTCGAGTTGCCGAGTCGAACGGCTCCGACAGCTGGGCGTGCAGATAATTCAGGTGGTGGCCCCTCTGCCTGCGGGCAATGGGGGTTCAAGAACGGCTGGACATTGGGATGTGGCAGGGTTCAGTTGCAACAGTGAGCGTCTGTGATATTGGCGGGACAGAACACTTTCCCCTTTTTTTTGGGGATGTCCTGTTCTGAATATTCAGATTACAGGCATTTGCTGGAAAGCGAAGAGGCATTATGTCAGACGACCTTGAAAAATGGGTAAATGTGCAAACGGGCCTGGCTAAGCTGTATGTGCATGATTTTAAGAATCCAATTTCAGCGATTTCCGCCAATCTGAGTTATCTGGAGGCTGTGCTCCATGAAGCGGATGAAGACGTGGTGGGCGCCGTCCATGACTCGACGGTTGCGTTGAAAATGTTGCTGCATATGGTGGATAACTATCTGAATATCTCGAGACTCGAGTCAAGGGAACCCATTGAATCCGTTCCTTTGCCATTGGATCGGTTTATTGAGGAAGCGATGAACCGCATTGGCAAAATGTTCACTTCCCCGGAGCCGTTGCTGGCTGTCACCGGACAGATTCCGTCGGAGATGTGCTTCTGGCCCGTGGCCTATGCCCGTCTGGCAGTGGAGAATCTGCTCTTGCAGGCGCTGCACAATACCCCCGCCAGTGGTCGGGTGATGTTCAGCGTCGGTGTGGATGCGGGGGTGGTGGAATTTGTGGTTATGGACAGTGGCGTGGTTATAGATCCCGGGTTTTATGCCCACACCTTTTCGAGAGAATTTCAGATGGAAGCAAAGTCTCATGAACACGCGCGCTATGGCCGGGCATTGGCCATGTATGCCATTGGCCTGTCCAGCGAAGTGATGGGAGGGAGTGTGCGGGTTGAATCCAAAAACGGACAGCAACAGTTTGTCCTTCGTTTACCCGTTGAAGTGGAATTGCAATAGACCTGTGCCGACCCTTCTTTGTATCCCATAACTTTCTGTAATTTTTATCATTTTTTGCATTTACCCGAAGATGGCAAACGGTCAGCCCCCGAATCTATTTTTTGGGATTTTTATTTTGTGGAACAGTGGCGGTGATTCAACCGTATGTGCAGGAGGGCGCGGTGCGTCGATTAACGGTTGCCGAGGGGCGGGATTTTTTTTAATAACCGGTTTTCCGGATATATGTGTGACTCCGGAATGTGTGCGGCTGTTTGCGGTGGACAGTCAAAACAAGTCATGGGAGACTGACTCGCTATGGGTATAAAACGTTGGTTGCTGGCATTACTGATTCTCGTTGTGGTTCTTGGATTCGTCTTCTTCTTTTTTCTGCAGTCGGGTGCGGATGAGAAGATAGCGGAAGTGGTTATTCCCGCCGTTGAACGGAAATTTGATGTCAGCCTGACATACGACGACGTTTCAGTATCTCTAACTTCAGTACTGTTCAAAAATGTGACATTGCGGCCGGCCCATGGCGATCGCAATGCACTTCCGTTTGCAGTGATCGACCGTTTGGGGGTCCGTTTTCGGGTGGGTCCGCTGCTGGTTGGCGATTTGGATATTACGGGTGTCCGGGTGGATGGGCTGCAGATAAAAGTGGGTGAGCGGGTCAAAGGCGCCTCCATCGCCGAATGGAAATCTCTGTTCGATGCGATGAAACGGGAACGCCTCGATGGCAGCACCAGGATGAACGGCGCCGGTGCATTGGCGGATGGATTAACCATTCCGGAGATTTATATTGTATCTGGAGATGTGTCTTACGATGACACCCGCTTTTCAGGCCAGCTGGAAGAACTGAGTGGGCGGATTACCCCTGGAAACAAGGCGGTGCTGCAGTCCCAAAAATGGATTCTTCAAAATGAGAAGGACACATCCGTGGCCGGGGACAAGCTGATGCTGGACTACGATTTTGCCCTTAATCATTTGGCGGTCGACCTTGATTCGCCCGCTTTTACGCTGCCCACTGTTGGCAGTCGTCTTAAGGCGTTGGTATCCAATGCCCAAAGCAGTCTTGGAGAGCTTGGCCTGCTGGATGATCCGGATAACTCTCCTGACGCGACCAGCGATGACCCCACCGAAAATCCAGCTTACCTGGATGTGGTGGTAAAAATTCATTCCGCCAACGGCGCGCTGACGGGCAAAGACGCAAGGAAGCTGGTTGATATTCGTAAAGTGAATGTGGAACTGGTGACCAGTCGCAAGATGCTGCTGGCGGCTCGGGCGAGCGGTGGCATTACCGGAACGGATGCGCGCTGGGCCCTGCAGGGCAAGGTGCCCAGAAGCGGGGGACCGTCACTTATCCTGGATGTGCCCGAGTTGCCGCTCAAACAGCTTGGCGAATCGATTTTTGACAGTGCACACGTGAATTGGGCAGATGCGACGGCCGATGGTCAGCTGAAACTGAATTTTTCAGAGAAGGGCAGGAATGTGCAGGCCGAAGGACAGTGGTCCATTGCAGGACTGACCATATCGCACGAGCGCATTGCCGAGGCGCCGCTGGAGAATCTGCGCGCCATGCTGGATTACCGGGTATCTTTCGATCTGGACAGGAATATGTGGCATTTGGAACGGGTGCAGCTCTCCAGAGACCTGGCACGGGTGACCATTCGCGGTGATATCCAGACGGATCGCCTCGCCTTTGACCTGAAGATAAACGTACCGTCAACATCATGCAGGCAATTGATGGAAGCGATTCCCGGGCCCATGAAGGAAAAAACGGAAGGGGTAGGGCTTGAGGGGCAGCTGGGAATGGATATGCATTTTGCCTTCGACGTGGAAAACCTGCCGGGCACAGTTCTGGACGCCAATCTGGATAATCGCTGCCGCATCAATCGATATGGATCACTGCTGCACCCCGACGACCTGCGTCGGCCGTTTGCGTACATGGCATACGGCGACGATGGAAATCGCATTCGTCTGACCACCGGGCCCGGAACGAACCGTTGGACACCCATTTCGCAGATTTCCCCCTTTCTGACCGCAGCGGTGCTGACGACGGAAGACGGCAAGTTTGAGCATCATCGTGGGTTGACCCTGCCTGAGATTCGCAGCGCATTTTTGCGCAACTGGCAAAAAGACGGGCTGTTTCACGGGGGGAGCACCATCACCATGCAACTGGCAAAAAATCTGTTTCTGTCCAGGGACCGGACTGTCGCGCGCAAACTGCAGGAACTCTTTTTCGTGTGGTATCTTGAATCCAATTTTACCAAGCAGGAGATTCTGGAGCTGTATTTTAACGTGATTGAGTTTGGACCATCCATCTATGGCATTGGCGAGGCGTCCATGCATTACTTTGGCCGCGAACCGTCGGAGCTGAATCTGCTGGAATCGGTATTTCTGGTCAAGCTGCTTCCCAGTCCGGTGTCCCGACACCAGGTATGGGAGAAGAGCGATGTGCTTGGCGAGAAAAAGACAAAAAGTCTGCATCGCGTGCTGGAGACCATGCGGAAGCGCAAACGCATTACCGAAGCCGAATACAATGAAGCGCTGGGGCAGACGATTTCTTTTTACAAGGAAGGAATGCCCCTGCCCGAACCGCGAATCCCGGTGCAGCGTCATTATTCGGGGGGCAATAAGTACTATGAGGAAGATGTGCCAGTGGAAGAGCCCCCTATGGACGAATCGATGGATGAGAACTGGTAGTCCGGGGGCTGTAATCGGATGAATTTTGTTGCCCACCTTTTTTTGTCTCCCTGTAATGACGCCTTTCGTGTCGGCGCCATTCTGGCAGATTTTACGGTTGGAAAAATTGATGCGCTGGAAGAACGGTACGGCGCGGATATCGCACTGGGAATTCGGCATCATCGGGAGGTGGACC
>JAFGWT010000386.1 GCA_016937015.1 Deltaproteobacteria bacterium
AGCCCGGCCCCCTGCATCCCCGTGGAAGTACCTTTGGTCACGTTTATCAGACCACTTGCCTGAATGCCGCGAAACGACGCGCCGCTCAAATTGACAAGTCCGGCCCCCTGGAATCCAACCGTATCACCGCCGGCCACATTCACCAGACCGGCGCCCTGGAATCCATGCATATTCCCCGCCACCACGTTAAACAGATGACTCCCCTGAAAGCCGGTGACGCTTCCCTTGCGAATGGCACCCAGAATAGAAAACTCTGCCCCATGCAAGTGATCCTGCCACCCGATAAGGTTAAGCGAGAAATGATTGAGCACTTCTCCCGATGCGGCGCTGTCGGTGGAAAGCCCGGGAACAAATCCGATGCTGAACGGTCGCACGGTGAGTTCATCGGAGGTGTCCTCGTCTGCCGCTGCATCCGGATTGGTTGCGGAAGTGGCCACGGGGGAAGGTTTACTATTTGCGGCAGCGCTGACACAGATGGCAAAGATACGGCAATCCTGGTCGTCACAATCCACATGACCGTCGTTGTCGTTGTCCTGTTTATCGCCGCACTGGGCCACCGTATTTTCCTGAACAACGGGGACCGGCAGAGGTTGAGTCGCTGACGGCGCATTGGTCTCAGAGGATTCTGTCACGGCCGCATCGCCCTGGTTAGTAACCGATGACGCCTGCATCGGTGTATCCGCAACCGGATTCGCCTGACCAAAGACGGTTATCGGTAAAATCCAGGTCAATAAAACAATCAGTATGTGGATAAATTTTCTCACGGTGCTCTCCTGTTTGTTGCATTGCATCGCCGTTTCACGAGCTTGAACACCGCTCATCCAAAAAGGTGTTACCTGTTTTCAGTATCCTCTCCTGCTTCTTTTCACTTGCGCCATAGACTGCGGCCGATTATTTTCGCGCCATGAACCGGACTGCCCATGGACTGGACAATTTTTTTCAATTCACTTACGAGGAACTCCAGTTATGGGGGCAGTCAAATCATTTGAGCTCATTCACCGCCGCGCAGCTGTTTAAGGATTTTTACAAGCACGCCCTGATGGCGCCCAGATGGCAGAGGATATCCATCCGCGCCAAACAATTGCTGGAACAATCGTTTTCGTTTGATTTGCCAGGTCCCGCCCATGTTCATCAGGCAAGCGACAACACCGTTAAATTTTTATTTACGTTGGAGGACGGACAAAGCGTCGAGGCTGTTCTTATCCCGTTTAACCAAAAATACACTCTTTGCATTTCGAGCCAGGTGGGATGCGCCATGGGATGCACATTTTGCCATACCGGTACCCAGGGACTGATTCGAAACCTCAGGGCGAGCGAAATAGCGGGACAATACATACGCGCGAAGCAGTGGCTGATACAGCATCGGAAAAACAATGCCGGAATCACTAACGTAGTGTTCATGGGGCAAGGGGAACCGCTCCACAATTTTGACGAAGTAAAACGCGCCTGTCACATTTTACTCGCTCGCCGCGGCGCCAGTCTGGCCGAATACAAAATCACCGTTTCCACCTGCGGGTACATGCCCGGGCTGGTGCGATGGCAAACCGAAATGCCCAACGTGAACATCGCGCTGTCGCTGCACGCACCGGATGATATTCGACGCACTCAGCTCATTCCCATCAACCGGGCATATCCCCTCACGGAGGTGCTCAGGGAAATGGACGCCATTCCCCTTGGCAAAAAGCGGTACATCACGTTTGAATATCTGCTGATAGACCGTTTCAACGACAGCGATGAAGACGCCCTTGCCATTGGCGAACTGCTTAAATCAAGCCCAGCCATTTTCAATATTATTCCGTTCAACCCGTATCCGGGAGCACAATATCAGCGCCCCAGTGCGGACCGAACCACCCGCTTCGCCGCTATCGTATCCCGTTTTGGATTTCCGGTAACCGTCCGTGCCACCAAAGGCACCGACATCCTCGCCGCCTGCGGCCAACTGAAAAGCATAACGACACACGGTATTGAAGCAGGCTGATTCCCTAAAAAAATTACGCCTTTTCTGTGGTTTCTACAGGCCAACTACAATTCAGGGACCAACCGCACTCCGCCTTGTTTTTAAGAATCACATTGGGCATAGTGAACTGGCAAAACATACACCAAATTAAATGGCACTTTTATGTAATGCGCGACACATTTGTTTGAATTGTGCAAACATAAAACATACAGGGATTGAGGTATGGAACCATGAGTAAAAAATCAAAGACGAGTCCGGCCACTGAATCGATGTCAGATTCAGCCACAATGGTCAGCAACACGGACAATAGTGTGGACAGCAACACCGACAACAGTTCGGACAGCAACACCGACAGTAACGCGGGCGCCAATACCGACGCCAGTGCGGACAGCAACGCCCACACTCAGGCAGACGGTGCCCTGGGCAGTGATACTGCCAACCACACGGAAATGTCGGCAGGTGACACCACTTATGAGGACGGGAACGAAAAGAAATTTTCGATTCGTGAGCTTTACAGCAACATTCTCAACGAACGAAACTACCAGATTGCCGCCGGCGTTGTTGCGCTACTGATTGTCGCTGTGGTGGTGCTGGCGTTTTACAGCGCCAAAGTCAAATCTGATCTGGAAGCGCTGACCAAAGAGAAGGAACAGGTCATCATCGCACTGTCGGATACCCAAAAAAATGTCAGGCAGATGACTGAGACGCAGAGCAGCGAGAAGGCAAGGTTCGCGGAAACCGAACAAACGTTTCAGCAAACACAGCAGGCAATGGAAGGACAGATAGCAGACCTGGAATCGGCGCTGCAGAATGTTCGGTCCAAAGTGGGGGATCTGAAGGCGGATAAAAAGGAAGCCATGATTGAGCTGGCCCAGTTCAAACGATTTTCGGGTCAGTTTCAGCGCATGATCAATGCCGGTAAACTCGAAGTCGTGTTTCGCCGCGGACGCATGGTTGTGAATTTACCTGCACAGGTGCTGTTCGATTCGGGCAGTGCCAAACTCACCGAAGACGGCATGAAATCGTTAAAGGAAGTGGCCTCTGTGCTTAAGACTGTGAAAAACCGCCGATTTCTCATTGGCGGGCATACGGACAACCGAAAGATTTTGAAAGCGGACTTTGAATCCAACTGGGATTTGGCCGCCGCCCGCGCTATCAGAGTCACTGAGGAACTGATCAAATCGGGCATGCCGCCTAAAAACCTTGTCGCTGCGGGTTATGCGCAATACGCCCCCATCGCCAGTAATGCCACCGATGCCGGACGGCAGAAAAACCGGCGCATCGAAATTATTCTGGAACCCTTCCTGAAGGATATTACCCCTCCCAAAACCAGTGCCGCCAAAGAAAAAAAAGCTGTAAAAAAACTGGCGAAATCCAAAAAAAAGAAAAAGTGAAATCCTGAAATCAACTTGGCCTCCCTCTCGCAATCCACTCTGATTGTCCCATAAAAAAGCTGTAGCAATTATATATTTACAACTGCCTCGGTTTATGGGGATTGACGACCCATGTAACAACCGTTCATGTTCACTCCGGAAAGAACCGGTTGACCCAACCCTGTCCGTATCGGCGCCAGAAGATAAAGTCTGTTTCAATTATTTGTTAATCAGGCGTAACAGGAGTGACAATTCCAAATATGTCGTGATACATATTTCAGATGGATACAGACAAACCAAACAATAACGAAGACGTTATCGAAGAAGCCACCTCCTCCGGATTTGACGACCCAGATGACGAAGCGGAATACCAGAAGCTGTTCGGTGAGGTATGTGGCCTGTTCGAGGTAGTTATACGCGCCAGTTGGCAGGAAGCATCTGCCTGTCGCCCCGTTGTCGACAAAATCATCAAGACTGGTTGCCAGGATGAAAACCTCATCTCTCATCTGTTTGACCGTGTACACGACACCGGATATTGTCCAGCCGGCTGGAAACTGTTCAACCGACTCACAAAGTACTGCGATACATTTGCCCCGCACCTCTCCCTCTCAGCACGGGAGTTCTGGTACGACGAATACATCAACGACAACACTGCCGACCTCGACGGCGAAGGATGGGACTGGTAGGGCAATAATCATAATGGCACCCACGCTCATTTAAAGGCGGGTATGCCATCCTGAAGGCAAATTGCTGTCAGAGAAAATAAGGCAAATTATAAACCTGTTCAGGGATTTGGAGGAATTGGAGAATTATTTGAAGGACACTGTGACGTCGGCGGTGCCTGAGCTTTCGTATCCTTCCACCACCAGAGACACTTCGTAGAAATCGCCCATGGTCAACCCAAACTGGGACCAGGCTTGAAAGTGGGGCGCCACTGTGATGGTGCCCTCGGTGCGTTTTTGCTGACGCACGCTCCAGTACTGCCAAAACGTGGTGTCGCCAATAATGGAGGGTTTATTGACACGCTCACTGCGGTAAATGTCGTACACGCCACCATCAACCTCCACGGTACCGATGGCGCCGGTTCCCGGGGCGTTTCCATTTGGTGGACGCCAACTGCCCCAGCTGTCGAGAATGTAGTACTCAATTAGGGGATCGGTCGTCCAACCGTAGATGCCCAGGTACGAGTTGCCGTTGGGGCGGTAGTCTGCGCTGTAGGATACCACTGGCGACGTTGAGCCGGGACGTACCCCTTTTCGGGCCAGATAGTTTTTATCGGCCTGATCCCATTCCGCTTTGAAGCCGTACGAGGTGTTGGTCATGCAGCCCGCAGTCGCGCCGGCGCCGGCATCCGTCCAGATTTCGTAGGTCAGACCGCAGTGGGTGCCTACTTCATAAGTGGCACACACCTGCTTGTCCGGTTCGGAACAGTTAAAGTCAGCATCAGAGTCGGTGTCGGTATCCGTGTCCGTATCGGTGTCCGTATCCGTGTCCGTATCCGTGTCCGTATCCGTGTCCGTATCCGTGTCCGTATCCGTGTCCGTATCGGTGTCTGTGTCGCTATCGGTATCCGTGTCTGTGTCGCTGTCTGCATCCGACACCATCGTGCCGCCGGTGGCGATCAATTCTTCAAGACAGAAATCGTAGTCCACGTCATCCTCGTTGTGCCCTGGCACCAGCAGCATCACCGATTCGATGGGGTCTTCGCCGTTGTAGGACGGATTGCCGGGGGTCCAGCACTCCTCGGTGAGGTCGCTCCATTTAACGCTGTTGGCACCATCGGTGATGGCAGTACAGTATTCGCCATCGTCGGTTTTCACCTGAAGCCGCAACGAAAAACTGCCATTCATGCTCACGGTCACATCAATACCATCGTTGTCCCTGGAGGGCGTCCACATCGACGTGGCATCCGACCCTTCGGACTGACTGGCGTTTATTCCCAGGATACCCACAGAGCCCCAGGATGGGTCGCCCGCTGTGTTTCCTGTCACACACAATTCGTTATCTGCTGCCGTAACCGCCTCGAAGTTTTCGGGATTAATCTCGGCACCGTCGATTTCGCCTGGACTGGTCCACGCATATCCGTGCATATCACCGGCACAAACATACCCGCCGTCCAACACTTCAAATGATACATTATCGCAGGGAGAATCGGTGTCGCTGTCGGTGTCGCTGTCTGAATCCGAATCGCTATCGGAATCACTGTCGCTGTCCGAATCCGAATCGCTATCCGAATCACTGTCACTGTCCGAATCACTGTCACTGTCCGAATCACTGTCGCTGTCCGAATCACTGTCCGAATCACTGTCGCTGTCCGAATCACTGTCACTGTCGCTGTCTGAATCCGAATCGCTATCGGAATCACTGTCGCTGTCCGAATCGCTATCGGAATCACTGTCGCTGTCCGAATCCGAATAGTTGCCCAGTGTCGAATTACTGCCTTCGCCACAACCAGCACTCAAAGAGACTGTGAGCAACATGCAAAGAAGTAAAAACCAGTTTATTTTCATTACCAAAGCTCCTTTCAAAGCTATTTTATCGAAGCACTCGTCGCCGCAAATCGAAACCGGAACACATGAAGACCCAATGCATCCATGTCATCCCGTTTTAAGCCGACCTGGAATGCTTTCGACTAAGACTATCATTCTAGTACCCGCACAGCTCATTTGAGCTCAAACAACTGATTCCCAACCCGACGCGTCCCGCAGGAAATACCAATCTCCCCAATCATTCAACACATCTCAGGAAGTATTCCAATCAGCGGGTGGGCGATGGGACATCACACTCAAAGCGGATGGCATCAGCGAGATTTTAACCGCAGGTCTTTTAGACCTGCATGGCGTCGTCCCTATTTTACAGGATTCTGAACGCGCCTAAATAAGGGAGCATCAATTCAGTACAATTTAAGTATCCCTATTGAAAATTGCGTCATTCCCTCGAAGGAGACTGTCGATAAATGAGCAGTGGCCACCGCCCTGTGATTGTGCCCAGCGTCATGCCC